>SHMQ01000028.1 GCA_008534395.1 Candidatus Acidulodesulfobacterium acidiphilum | reverse complement strand
GCCGACCATTACGAATACGCCGAAACCGATTTTAAAGAAATAACGAACATACTTAATTCCGACGATAAATATATAGCCGTTACGACTTTAAAGGATTACGTAAAGTTAAAGCGGTTTAAAAAGTTTAACGAAGCATCACGAGCGAATTTGCCTGTTCCCCATACGTCCGACGCATATATATACGAATTATATAATAAGGCATTCGATAAAATTTATTACTTAGACTTCGATATTATAATAGACGGAAATTTTTATGGACATATTTACGATATTTATAAAAAAATATAGATAAAATTAAAATTATGAAAAAAAATAAAGCTCTTGCATATTCGGAATACGTTTTAGTATATTCTTTTTATGCTTTTTTGAATATATTGCCGCAGGATCTGTCTTTAAAAATAGGCAGATTTTTGGGGCTGCTATTTTATAAAATCGACAAAAAGCACAGAAAACATACCCTAAATAACCTAAAAATCGCATTTCCGACTAAAACCGAAAATGAATTGACTGATATAGCTATAAAATTCTATAAAAATCTCGGCATGGTTTTCGTCGAAATTTTCAGGTTAAATAAATATAAAGAAAGCAATATCGACGATTTTGTAGAATACGATTTCGACCAAATAAAAAACATTTACGGAGGGCAGGGAATTCTCTTGCTTACCGCTCATTTCGGCAACTGGGAACTTCTTGCAAAAACATTCGGGCTTAAAGGTTATAAAGGCAACGTGCTTGCAAGACCGCTTGACAATCCCTATATAGAAAAAATTTTATACGATCTAAGAACGGCTTCGGGGAACAAAGTTATCTATAACAGGGAAAACGCCGTAAAAAATATAATTTCGGCGTTGAATGAAAAAGAAATCGTCGGATTTCTGCCGGACGAAAATGCTTCTAAGCGCATAGGCGTTTTCGTCGATTTTTTCGGCGTTAAAGCCTGTACTATGCCCGGTATGGCAAACATCGCCGCAAAAACCAAACTTCCCGTAGTTCCTGCTTTTATCGTAAGGATTAAAGGAAAGGACGGAAATTACTCAAAACACCGCCTCATAATAGAGCCTCCGCTCGATATAAAATATACCAGCGACAGAAAGACCGATACCATGAATATACTGAAACTGTTTAACGAAAAAATAGAAGACATAATAAAACAATATCCCGAACAGTGGTTTTGGATACACAACCGGTGGAAAACCAGGCCGGACGGCGAATAATTTTATTATAATTCCAAAAATATGATAAAATATACATAAAATATAACAAAGAAACAGTCTGCACACCGTTATCCGTTATATGGATTTTACCGTCATGCAATAAAAAACATTAATAGAATAAAAACAAGGGGTATTAAAATATTGAATAGAATCCTTGAAAATGAAGAAAAAAAGTTTAATATAGGATTTAATACAACAAATAACAAATGTGTGTTCTTAGACAGGGACGGCGTATTAATTGAGGATGTAGGGTATTTAAAAAATCCGGAAGATATAATTATAATGCCTAATTCTATTGAAGCCTTGAAAATTTTAAAAGCCGCGGGGTTTCTTCTTATAATAATAACCAATCAGGCGGGCATAGCAAAGGGCTTTTTTAATATGGAAGATTTGGCGGCGGTTCATGAAAAACTCAGTAAAATATACGAAAATAACGGAATTATAATCGACGATTTATATTTCTGCCCCCATCACGAAAAAGGCATAGTCGAACCCTATAATATAAAATGTTCTTGCAGAAAACCCGAAACCGGAATGGTCGTTAAAGGCGTGAAAAAGTTCAATATTGATACCGGCAAATCATTTATGGTAGGCGACAAAGACAGCGATATTATGCTTGCGAAAAACTCCGGCTTAAAATCTTTCTATATAAAGAACTCTATGTACGAACACGACGGAAACGTCGTACCCGATTTCTACGTTAAAGATTTAATGGAAGCGGCGGAAATTATAACGAAAGGCGCATAAACTTATAAATTATCATTAACCCGCAATTAATAAATTGCAAAAATATTATTGCAAACAGCGAAAACTATGCAATTTTTTAATTGCAATATTGAGGAAAAGCCGTTGCAATAGTGGGGAATTTTGTTTGCAATTTTGGGTAAAAACGATTTGCAAAATACAGCATTTTTTAATCGGTATCAGAAGAAATTGACAAATGTGATATTTATCATAAAAAAATTTAAATTTATTTGATAAAATAACATTTATTATGAGCCCTATAATAAGATATTTTACAATAGCTTCTCTGTTTTACCTTGTAATAGGAGCAGGTTTAGGCCTAGTTATGGCGCTGTATCCGCCATCTATCGGATATCTGCTTTTAGCGCATGTCCATTTTCTTTTACTTGGATTTATCGCTATGATGATTTATTCGGTCGGTTACCACGTACTGCCTAGATTCAGCGGATTTAAACTATACAGCGAACTTCTTATAACTGTTCAGTTTTATCTGACTAATATCGGCTTAATCGGGATGGCTATAACCTGGATTATTTTAGGCAATGCCGTTTCTGGATTTTATCATATTTTAATCCTTGGTTCATTTACGTCTATGGAATTTATAGGAATTTGTATTTTTGTTTTTAATAATATCATGACTTTATCGGGTAAAGGCGGAAAAATGACAAATCAATAATTAAAGATGATAGATTTATAATTAAATGTCCAATTAAATGTGTCAGATTAAAGTCAGACTTATTTAAAGAAAATGAAGAAAATATTGGTGAAAAACAATTACTTTTGTTCTAATTTTCAGTATTTTAAAAATAAAAAGAGATATAATCTTGTAAATCTCAATACTTGCAAATTATAGATTATATCACATCTTTAAATGAAAGACGCCGAAAAATTCAAAGTTATTAATTAGAAGTGTCAAGCCAAAATAAAAATGTCACCTTTAAGATAATGATATAAAATATTTACACAAAAAGTTGACAGTATGTATTTAATAGCATATAATTATGTCATATAAAGGAGAAATACAATATGCGCACCACATTAAACATACCTGACGATTTGATTAGAGAAGTCCAAAAAATTTCTGGAGAAAAATCAAAAACAAAAGCTATAGTCAAAACTATGAATGAATATATAAAGCAAAAAAAAATAGCGGAACTTATTGCCTTAAAAGGTAAAATCAATATAGATTATGATTGGGAAATGGAAGAAAAGTCCGAAATAAATTTACAATCTGCAAGAGGGAAATTTTTTGAAAAATAAACCTATGCGTGTTTTGGTTGACACGAGCGTATGGATTGAATTTTTCAAGGCAAATTCTTCCGTAAGCAATAATCTTGAGCTGCTTCTAATTGAAGATTCGGTTGAAATTTGCGGAGTTGTCTTATTTGAATTATTGCAGGGAATTAAATCAGAGTCCGAAAAATTGAAGATTAAAGATATTTTATTAAATTTACCATATGTCGAGATAAATAAAAATATGTGGCAAAAATCCGCAGAAATATCTTTAAATATTAAAAAGAAAGGTTACACTATTCCGTTTTCCGATATTTTAATAGGAACTTTAGCGATAGAAAACAATTTTTCCGTTTTTACATTAGATAAACATTTCGAATTAATTCCAGAATTAGCGCTTTATAAAATTTAAAACTAAAAAGGTTGTTCTAAAAAATTATCTATTTTTTATTTTATGGCCGTCCTGCTCAAATCTTGTAACTTCCCATTCTAAAAATGGTTTATATTGAAAAATCGCCGCTGCGTTTTTAGTTTTTAAAACCGTAAATAATTTTGGATACATATTATTTTTAACCATAAGCCTGTAAATATAGTTTGGATTAAATCTAAAAATAAAAAACGCTTTAGCTTTTTTATGTGAAATAAACCTAAGATTATATATTTTAATTATTTTTAATGTTCCTAATCTTATGTATGTTCTATCGGCTATTTTAAATAAGTAAGGTTTAAAAAGAGTCGTAAAAGAGGTATAGCCTAATTTTTTGTGAAACTTGATGTAGCCGCCTTTTAATAAGAGCATATAAAATTTATCGTTATCCATACTGGCGGCCTTATCATAGGGCAGCGCAAAAAAAGCGGAAGAGTATATTTTTTTAATTATTAATTTTTTCGCAAGAGTTTTTGTGAGGTTTTCCTGCTTTTGAGCGCACCCTGATAAAAATAAAGGCAGTAAAAATATAACGGTTAAGACTATAATCGATAATTTTATTTTTTTCATATTAAAAATTTCACAATTTAAAATTTAATTTATTAAAACCGGCCGAGGCGGTTTGGCCGCAAACTCGGACGGCAGTATGCAAATAAATAAATCTGTCCCCTTTAAAGCAATAATAAATTAAAGCAGTTTTCTTGCCGCTTTGGCTATGCCTTCGCTGCTTGTGGGATGCTGGTTTGAAAGTCCGGCTACTATATGGATATCCAAAGAATTTTGTATTGCCGTTACCAATTCGCCAATTAAAAGTTCAGCATCTATTCCTATAACCCATGCGCCTATTATTTTTAATGTTTTAGCATCGAAAAATTCCCTTATTTCTCCGTTTAGTTCGTTATATATCTGAGCTTTAGCATCGACCACGAAATCGTATGAACATTCAAGAATATCGATGCCCATTTTTTCGGCCTGCGAAGGCATGATGCCGGCATAAGCGGCTTTAGGAAACGTAAATACCGTGGTCGGCACGGCATTAAAATCCATATAATCGATAGGAATATTGCCGGCAAATATATTATTTGCGCAAACTAAAGACTGTCTTTCCGCAGAATGAAAAAGCATAGAAAGCCCGTTTACGTCGCCGGATGCATAAATATGCGGAATATTGGTCTGAATAGCGCTGTTTATTTTTATTCTGCCTTTTTTATCCAATTCTATTCCTAACTTATCCGTGCCTTCGGGTATGACGGGTTTTCTTCCGTATGCCATAAGCACCATATCGGCATTTACGGTTTTTAAGGTTCCGTCTTTCATATATGAAACATTATACCTATATGCTCCGTCCGCATTGAGCTTTTCTACTTTTTTAATTTCGGTTCCAAGTTCTAATTTAATTTTCGGGTCAAGAGAATTTTGAAGAAGCAAAGCAAATCTTTCGTCCATTGCGGTAAGTATTCTTTTGCTTCTTTGAATTAATATTACGTCCACGCCGAGTTCGTTAAAAAACGTAGCGGTTTCAACCCCTATATAGCCTCCCCCAAGTATTGCGATAGATTTTGGAAGAGTCTTTATTTTTGTTCCCAAAATATAAATATCGGCGCTGGTAACGCAGTGTTCTTTTCCTTCTATAGGAAGTATATAAGGTTCTGCGCCGCTTGCGATTATTATGCTGTCCGCTTTATATGTTTCTTCAAAATTTTCGCCCGTTACCTTAATTGTATGTTCGTCTATAAACGATGCGATACCTTTGACGAGTTTTAAATTTTTCGATGCTTCTTCAAGTTCTTTCGCATGCTGGGCATACCTGAATTTTTGCACGTTGTCTTTAAAATCTACAATTTTTGTATAATCAAATCCTATATTTTCGCCTTTTAAACCGAAATATTCCCTGTTTTTTGCCAGTCTGTACACTTCTATGGCTTCTCTTATAGTTTTTGAAGGAACGCACCCCTGCTCTAAACAGTTGCCGCTCATAACTCCTTTTATGTCCGCCATAACTACTTTTTTTCCGGCTTTAGCAAGCCTAAAAGCGGCAGGATAAGCTCCTCCGCCTGCTCCAATAGTAAATACATCGACTTTTTCCATAATGTAAACCCCCAAAAATTTAATACAAAAAATACAAATACAAATTATTTTATTATAATATCAATTGTTATTCATATAATAGAATATTATTATATACCTAAAGATATAAATATCAAAATTTGTCGAAACAAATGTCAAGCCGAAAGAAACAAATTTGTTCGATTATATGAAAAATTAAAAATTTACTATATAACCGCCGCTTAGATTTATAAATTTAACAATCTAAAAAATATGTGATATTATAAATATATGGAATATGCAAACTCGCCACATAAAACCTACAAGTTTAAAATAAGCAAAATGGACTGCGCCGCCTGCGCCGCAACCATTACCGATACCGTTAAGAGAATAGAGGGCGTAATAGACGCAAAACTTAACTTCATAAACGAAACCCTTTACGTAGAAACTAATCCAGATAAACCCTCTCCCGAAGAAATAATTAAGATGATTGAATTTGCAGGTTTCGGGGCAGAGTTAATCGATTCGGACAAGACGGTTTCCGATAATAGTCTTATTAATTCTTATGCGGAAAATGCGGCGGGCAATTCAAAAAATATAAAATTCAAAATAGAAGGAATGCACTGCACCAACTGTGCAAAAGCAATCGAAAAAGACGTAGGAAAGTTGAAGGGCGTAAACTCTATAATCGTAAACTTCGTCGGAGAAAGCGGCTCGGTGTCTTTCGACCCATCAAAAACTTCCAAAGACGAAATATTTAAAGCCGTCGTAGAAAGCGGATATACCCCCATAGACGAAACCGAAGACGAAAAAAATGAAAACTATATCGAAAATAAAATAGACGCAACGGCGGACTCCGCGAAAAAATTTAAAAAACGCCGCAAAATAACGGACTGGGAAAAAGATCTTTACTGGCTGATATTTACGATTATATTCGCAATTCCGGTCGTCATACTCACGTATATTAATATATTAGGCATATTCAGAATACCTGCTTTATTTATATTGGCAACGGTAGTTCAGTTTACTGCCGGACTTACGTTTTATAAGGGAGCGTATTATTCTTTAAAAAGTTTTTCGTCCAATATGGACGTACTGGTTTCGCTCGGTATTTCTGCGGCTTATTTTTATTCCGTAGCTTCCGTTTTTTTATTCAAGGGCGAACTTTACTTCGATACTTCCGTTTTGCTTATTCTTTTCATAAGAACAGGAAAACTGCTTGAAAAAATATCGAAACAGAGAGCGACTTCGTCCTTAAAAGCTCTTTTTAAGCTTCAGGCGAATAAAGCGAATCTTGTCGAAGCCGACGGAACTGTTAAAGAAATAGATACTTCCGACGTTAAACCCGGCGATATACTGTTGGTAAAAAAAGGCGATAAAATACCGGTTGACGGAGTAATAATTTACGGACAAACTCAAATAGACGAATCTATGCTTACGGGCGAACCGGTTCCCGTCGAAAAAGGCTTAGGCGGCGAAGTAAGCGGGGCTACTATAAACAAAGGGCAGGCGGTAAAAATTAAGGCGTTAAGGGTCGGAAAAGATACGGTGCTGTCCCAAATAGTCAGGCTGGTCGAAGACGCTCAGGCGGATAAGGCTCCTATTCAGCGTATAGCCGACGAAGTAACCAATTATTTCGTTCCCACGGTAGTAATAATATCGTTAATAACGTTTACGGTATGGAAATTTATATTCCATTCAAATTTTTTATTTGCCTTGTCGGCTTCTATCGCCGTTTTAGTAATAGCTTGTCCCTGCGCAATGGGACTTGCAACGCCTATGGCGCTTATGATAGGAAGTTCTATAGGTTTAGAAAAAGGCATACTGATTAAAAAATCGTCGAGCCTTGAGGAAATAGCAAGAATAAATGCCGTAGTTTTCGATAAAACCGGAACTATTACATATGGAAAACCGGAGGTCGTCGATATCGTATCTATTAACGGTATACCCGAAAGCGAAATACTGAAAATTGCCGCTTATGCCGAAAGTTTTTCTTCACACCCTATAGCCGCGGCAATAGTAGATAAATTTAACTCTTTTAAAGATAACGATAATTCGGCTTCGGAAAACGGCAGTAAACGGCAGAATAACCAAAATATGGAAAATACGCAACTGCTTCGCTTCGACGGCAATAACGATATAAAGACGCCAAAAATTTCCGCGCCCGAAAACTTTGAAGAAATAGGCGGATTCGGCATAAAATTAAACTACGAGGGCAAAAAAATATTAATAGGCAAAAAAGAGATATTTAAAGAATCGGAAACCGTAAATTTCGATATGTCCCAATTTAACGAATTTGAAGAAAAATTTGCAAAAGAGGGCAAAACCGTCATCGGAATATCGGTAGACTCCGCTATTGCCGGAATTATTTCTTTATCGGACAAGGTTAAAGAAACGGCAAAGCCGGCGATATCAAAATTAAAATCTATCGGCATCTCGGTATATCTTCTGACGGGCGATAATCTAAATTCGGCGGTAAACGCTGCAGCCCAAGCAGGAATAGACAAAAAAAACGTTATTGCAAACGTTTTGCCGCAGGATAAACTCGATGAAATAAAAAAACTAAAAAATACGGGTTTAAAAGTAGCGATGGTCGGCGACGGCATAAACGACGCTCCCGCTCTTGCCGCCGCAGACGTCGGTATTGCCATAGGAAGCGGAACCGACGTGGCAAGGGAAACCGGCGACGTAATTTTAGTAAAAAACGATATTAACGACGTATATAAAAGCGTATCGCTAGGCAGAAAAACTTTATTCAAAGTAAAACAGAATCTTTTCTGGGCTTTTTTCTTCAACGGCCTTGGCATTCCTTTAGCCGCAGGGGTTTTTTACGGATTAACGGGATTTTTAATACCGCCTGCTTTTGCAGGAGCGGCTATGGCGGTTTCAAGCATAACCGTTTCTTTAAATTCGATATTGCTAAGAGGTTATTCTAAAGCAATGGATGCAATGTAATAATATATTTATTTATTTCGTATCCGTTTGCTTTACCGACGCTGTTCTAATGATAATTTTTAACAACTTGATATTAGCGGATTAAAATGATTTCATCCGTTAACGCCCGCAATTATTTTAAATATAAAAAATAATTAATAGTTAATAGTTAATTTGCTTTAGTTTAAATAAAATTTAATTTAATATAAAGACTATAGAGGTGAAAAATGAAAGAAAAAGCGTCTGCATTTAATTATCAAAATTATCTTGCCGAAGAAGAAATTGAAACTTTAAATTTATACTTCGATGCCGCAAATTATCTTTCTATAGGCCAAATCTACCTTATGGATAATCCGCTTTTAAAAGAACCGTTAAAACTTGAACATATAAAACCAAGGCTTCTTGGCCACTGGGGAACGTCGCCCGGCCTTAATTTTATTTATGCCCATATTAACAGAATTATAAAAAAATTTGATTTCAACGCATTATTTATTACAGGTCCCGGACACGGCGGTCCGGCTATTATAGCAAATACTTATATCGAAGGAACTTACAGCGAATACTACCCAAACATGCCCCAAAATTATGACGGCGTTAAAGCTCTTTTTAGGCAATTTTCTGCCCCGGGCGGCGTACCTAGCCATGTTTCGCCTAAAACCCCAGGCTCCATACATGAGGGGGGCGAACTTGGTTACGCATTGAGCCATGCTTACGGAGCTGCATTAGACAATCCCGATTTAAGGGTATTTTGCGTAGTAGGAGACGGCGAAGCTGAAACGGGACCCATGGCTGCATCGTGGCATATTAATAAATTTTTAAACCCTAAAACGGACGGCATAGTGGTTCCTATACTTCATTTGAACGGATATAAAATAAATAATCCGACAATTCTTGCAAGAATCGGCGAAGAAGAACTTATAGACCTGTTTAAAGGATACGGTTACAAACCTTACATTTTGGAAGACGAATCCGTAGATTCCGCACATAATAAAATGGCTTTAATAATGGATAAAATTTCAAGGGAAATAAATAAAATAAAAAAAGAATATAACGAAAAAAGCGATGCAGCTACTAAGGTTAGACCTCATTATCCTATGCTGATATTTAAAACTCCTAAAGGGTGGACATGCCCAAAAGAAATAGACGGACTTAAGTTGGAAGGTTTCTGGCGCGCCCATCAAGTTCCTATTACGGATTTCAAAGAAAAGCCGGAGCATATCAAAATATTGGAAAACTGGATGAAATCTTACAAGCCGGAAATATTATTCGATGAAAAAGGTTCGTTGATAGACAAAATTAAAGAATTTCCGCCAAAAAAAGATAAAAGAATGAGCGCAAACCCTTGCGGAAACGGCGGACTTTTGACAAAAGACCTCATTCTTCCGGATTTTACCGTTTACGCCGAAAAAGTAGAAAAACCTGCGACAACCTATGGAAAAGCTACTACTACATTGGGATATTACCTGCGCGACATAGTCAAAAAGAATATGGATAATTTTAGAATATTCAGTCCCGACGAACATAACTCGAACAGGCTTAATGCGGTTTTCGATACGACCGACAGGCAATGGTGGGGCGATATTTTCAATTTCGACGACCATCTTGCCCATAGCGGAAGAGTAATAGAAATTTTAAGCGAACATACCTGCGAAGGGCTTCTCGAAGGATATTTATTGTCCGGAAGGCATGGTTTTTTTTCGTGCTATGAAGCATTTATACATATAATAGATTCTATGTTCAATCAGCATGCGAAATGGCTTAAGGAAGCCGACGAAGTCGAATGGAGAAGGCCTATACCGTCCTTAAACTATCTTCTCACTTCGCATGTCTGGAGACAGGACCATAACGGTTTTTCGCATCAAGATCCTGGATTTATCGACCACGTTATTACCAAAAAACCAAAATATATAAGGGTCTATCTTCCGTCTGATACAAATACGCTTTTAGTAACTGCCGATAAATGCTTCAGTAGCCAAAACAGAATAAACGTAATTATCGCGGGAAAACAGGAAGAACTTCAATGGTACGACATGGATTCCGCAATTAAAATATGCGATAAAGGACTTGGTATTATGGAATTTGCAAGCAACGACAGAGGAGAAGAACCTGATATAATAATGGCTTGCGCGGGCGACGTTCCTACATTGGAAACGCTTGCCGCCGTTTCGATTTTAAACAACCTCGCACCGGAGCTTAAAATAAGAGTAATAAACGTGATAGACCTTATGACATTAACGCCTAAAGAAGAACACCCCGACGGATTATCCGATAAAGAATTCGATACTCTGTTTACCGAAAATAAACATGTAGTTTTTGCATTCCACGGCTATCCATGGCTTATACACAGACTCTGTTATAGGCGTAAAAATCATCCGAATATTCATGTCAGAGGCTACAAAGAGGAAGGAACGACTACGACTCCTTTCGATATGGCGGTAAGAAACGACTTAGACAGATTTCATCTTGTTATGGACGTAGCCGACAGAGTTGAATCCCTCAAATATAAAGCCGCGTATATTAAAAAAGAGATGGAGAGCAGGCTAATAGAACATAAGCAGTATATTCTTAAATACGACGACGATATGCCGGAAATTAAAAACTGGAAAGGCGATTGGAATTTTTAAAGTAATCCGCACGGTAAAACGATAAAAAAGATTTGCCGTGCGTTTTTTTATTTATAAGCTTATAAGGCGGATATTCAAGGGATAATATTTCATGTTTATCATGCTGGACAATTATGTTTATATTATCGTATTTGCGGCATTTGTCTTCATTGCCGTTTTTTTCCTCCATATCATATTCCGTAATTATTTTATTAATCGCAGTTTCGCAAAAGCCTTTACCGTACGGAGGGTCGATAAAGATATAATCTGGTTTATACTCACTTAATATCCCTTTTTCTAAAGCTTTTAACGCGTCTTTTTTTATAATTTTTACTTTATTCTCTATACCGAACTGTTTTGAAAGTTTGATAATTATAGATATTAATTCAGGCGAAGTTTCGACGAAAATACAGAAAGCCGCGCCTCTCGAAACAGCCTCGAAACCGATGTTGCCCGTTCCTGCGTATAAATCGCAAAAAACTGCGCCGTTTATATCGTCTCCAATTACGTTAAATAAAACGCCTTTTAAGAAATCCGATGAGGGAGCAACGTTTTTAATATCGAATACGTTAGGTATTATTCTTCCTTTTAATGAACCTGCTATAATCCGCATAGATGGATAGATGGATAAATTTTACGTGTATATTATTCGCTCAAATCCTCTAATTTTTTTCTGTCGAGTATTATAATATCCCTTTTGTCTAATTTTATAATATCTTTTGCCGCAAAATCCTTCAGCGCACGCGAAACTACTTCTCTTGCCGTTCCCGCGATATCCGCTATTATTTTCTGGCTAAGTTTTTCGCCGTCGAATAAAAGCAGAATTTTCGCTATTCTTTCCTGCGTACGTTTAAGGGAAAGGTCTTCTATGGCATTCGTAAGATGCCTTAATTTTTCGGACATGCTTCTTATAATATTAATAGAAACTTCAGGATGTTTATAAATAAGGCCTATCATATTCTCGCGCGATAACAAAAATAGTTTCGCGCCGGTAACGGCATCCGCGGAAGCGGGATTTATATCTTTTACGAAAACCGTTATATCGTTAAACGATTCGCCCGGATAAATCAACTTTAAAATCTGCTCTTTGCCGTCTTTAGAAGATTTATAAACCTTGACGGTTCCTTCGGCTACGAAATATATTCCTTTTGATTTGTCTCCTTCCAGAAAAATATTTTCTCCTGCCGAATAATTTTCTACTTTAAATAATGCTTTAATATCATTAAAAATATCTGCATTTAAAGATCCGAAATATTCCGGAATTTTAAAGTTTTCCATAATTTAAAATTTTTTTATAAACTATAAAGCGGCATAAACATTTATAAATTAAATTGAATATATTTTTAATATTATAGTATAAAGTTTGCCGATATGTAAATAATATAAAATTTATGTTATAATTAATACGATTATATATATTTAATAAGGAGGTAAATTAAATGCCTATCAGGGAATACAAATGCAAAGACTGCGGAAATTATATCGAGGTAATTCAGGGTATGAACGAAAAACCCCTTGAAAAATGCGAAAAATGCGGCGGAAAATTAGAAAAACTAATTTCCAATTCAAGTTTCGTACTAAAAGGCTCCGGTTGGTATAAAACGGATTATGCAAGTTCGGGCAGTTCGGCAAGCGGAAGCAAATCAAAAAAAACGGCCGATGAAAGCAAAACAGCATCTCCTGCGCCTGCATGCAGTTGTTCCGGCGGTACATGCGGACATTAAATTAAGCTGTTAATTTTAATATAATTTCGAAGCGTTTATTATGTATGTATGTTTACGATTTTAAAACAAAATTATCGGGAAAGGATTTAGTTTTAGAAATTGCCGCTTCGGAAAAATATATCGAGTCTATAAAAATTACGGGCGGCGAACGGCCAAAATCCAACCGTAAAATGCCGCCTGTACTTACCGATAAAATTCTTTATAACGAATTAAATTTATTGCCTCATCTTTATAAATTAATAAATCTTTTAGATAAATATTTTTCGGCAAAAAATGTTGAATTTAACGATATTCCGATAAATTTTTCTTTATATTCCGATTTTTCTTCCGAAATACTTATAAAGACCCAAACAATTAAATATAACGAAATATTATCATACAAACAACTTGCAATAAAAGCAGGATACGATGCAAAATACTCAAGAGCCTGTGCAGCGGTTTTATCAGTAAACAAAACGCCTATTGTAGTTCCATGTCACAGGGTCATATACACTAACGGCAAATTGGGCGGCTGGTCAGGCGGAGGCTGGAAAGATTTTAAATCTGCCCTGCTTTTGCTGGAAAAAAATAAAAATTTTTACAAAAATTAGCCTCTATAGCGAAAAAAAGAACAAATATACAATTAAATTTTAATAAATATATTATGGATAAAATTACTACTTTATTTTTAGACATCGGCAATATTCTTCTAACAAACGGCTGGGATACCGCTTCAAGAAAATTGGCTTCTAAAACTTTCGATCTCGATTACGAGGAGTTTGCCGAAAGACATGGCTATTTATCATCTTTATATGAAGAAGGAAGAATAACTTTAAACGATTATCTCGATAAAGCAATTTTTTACGAAGAGAGAAGTTTTTTAAAAGCCGACTTTAAAAATTTTATGTTTAATCAGTCAAAAGCTATTCCTGAAATGATAGAGTTGTTTAAACATTTAAAATCTAAATATAATTTAAAAATAGTAGCGTTAAACAACGAAGGGCTGGAACTTTCGAGATACAGGGTAGAAACATTTAAACTTACCGAATTAATCGATTTTTTCGTAACTTCTTGTTTCGTAAAAATGAAAAAACCGGACGAAAACATATATAAACTTGCAATGGATCTTGCATACGTAACAAGCGAAGAAAGTCTTTTTATAGACGATAGGTATTTTAACGTCGAAACAGCCGCAAAATTAGGTATGAATGCATTTCAGCATAAAGATTACGTGACGACTAAAGAAAAATTAGCCCAATACGGCTTAAAAACCGATACGATATAATAAATATAAAGTTAAAAATAAAAAATCCTCTAAATCTTATCTTATAATAGCATTTAGAGGATTTAAAAAATATATACTTTTGAACTTTCGTTTTAGTGCATTATTTAGAAACTACTACGAAATGGTCTCTTCTGTTTATAGCATAACACGCTAAAGTATGAGCAGTGCAAAGAGGTTTCTCTTTCCCGAAGCTTATTGTTTTAAGCCTGTTGCCGTTTATGCCTAATTTTTCTAAATATGATTTAGCGATATTTGCCCTTCTCCAGCCGAGAGCCATGTTATAAACTTCCGAACCTCTTCTGTCGCAATTGCCTTGTATCTGAACTACGACGTTTTTATTGTGTTTTAAGTATTCGGCATCTCTGTGTAAAATAGCAATATCCTTTGACGTAAGTATTGCGGAATTAAACGGGAAATGAATATCGTTATAATTTGCCGAAATATTATACGTCGAAACTTTTTTTACAATAACCGGTTTTTTGGCAACTGTTACTTTTTTAATTTGCTTTTTTACTGCTGCAGGCTGAACTTTTTTTACTGCAGGTTTATTAGGAGCTATACAACAGTTATATGATGAACTGCAAGGGGTCGATAAATAAGAAGTACCGGCATAGTTTCCGGAACCGCATGGAGTATTCCATGACGAAGAAGATATAGCGTAAACGCTTGCAGGAAAAATAACTGCAAAAGCAATCATAAAAACACGGACTATCAAATTGGAAATTATCGTAATTTTCATTTTTTTCAACATATCTTCCTCCCTTTAAAAATTTTAATCTATATATACATACATATAAAAATTATTTAAAAACTAACTACTTTGATTATACTATCTATTTTTTCTATGTCAAGTTACGCCGAATTTTCAAAAAATTAATTGCCGAAAGTATAAACCGCCATAGCGTTTACAGTGTCCTGAAAACTGTTTCCGTGTAATAATTGTAGTTTCCGGTATAAGGTCCTACTGCCTGAATGTTTTCTCCCGTATCTAAAGAAACTTTAAAACCTATGCCGAAATTATTTCTTCCGTTCGAAAATGCATTTTTTGAAGCCGTTATGTCGAACTCGTTGACGGTAAAACCGTTTACCTTATAATTATCTATGTAATTTCCGTTATAGTTGCCGTCCGGATATTCCTCGTTTGCAACCGGATTGGCAAAATTATAAGTATAAGACGAGGCAAAAGTGCCGAAAAGCTTTATCTGCGACAAAAAGGAGCCGCTCTTTGCATAAGAATTAACGGCGGAAATGCACAAAAATAAAATGCAGGACGAGATTAAGACTATGTTTTTCATATTACTATTACATTTATAATATCAAAGACTTTTCGCTTTTTTATTTTATATAGTTATATATGCATATAATTTAACCAGTTCTGCGGAAGCGCGGTAATTATCCCCAGAATTACCATGACAAAGCCGAGTATCCCAACGACCGCAATCGATTTTTTAGAATATGCATATTCTCCAAGTATTCTTTTACTTCCTGCAAGAGCTATCAAAAATCCGAGGACTATAGGAAGAATAAACCCGTTAAACGCTTCCACGTCAACCATAATTGTTACTAAAGGTATTCCGGGTATAAGCACTATCATTGCCGATATAAAAATTAAAGCTATATATATAAAATAAAAAAGCTTTGCTTCGCTGAAACGATGGTTTAAGCTGTGTTTATATCCCCAAGTTTCTCCCGCCGCCCAAGTAAACGCCATAGAAACTACGAAAGCCGCCAGAAGGCTTGAACTGTAAAGACCGACGGCAAACAAAGCCCCTGCGTATTTTCCCGCTAAAGGTATTAAAGACTGGCCTATAGCTTTTGCGGTGGACGGAACTATATGCGCTTTATATAAAGTCGCCGCCGTCATTACTATAACCGCTATCATTAGAATTTGCGTCGCAATGCTTCCTATAAGCGTATCGGTTTGCGCCAGTTTAACGTCTTTTTTGCACAAGTTTTTATCGACGGTAGCGCTTTGCTGGTAATAAATCATCCAAGGCATTATTACCGCTCCTGCGTTTGCCGCTATAAGCCATATGTAGTCTTTGTTGCCGAGCGGCTGAGAACCGAACAGGCCTTTAAAAACAAGCTGATGATAATCCGGATGCGCAAAAATAGCCGCAGGTATAAATACGAACCCCGTAAGCGAAAAAATAAGGGCTATATTCTCAGCCCTTCGGTAACTTCCGGTAAAAACAACAAACAAAAGTATTAGAAAGCTCACGCCTACGCTGAAAACCTTCGGTATTCCGAATATCTCCCCGCTTGCCGCTATGCCGGAAAATTCCGTAATAAGAGCGGAAAAAACGACAAGAAAAAGCGTGACCGTTGCAAATGCCGCCCATTTACTGCCGTAATATTCTTTTATAAGCTCGCCGTGACCTTTCCTTGTAACACACCCAAGCCTCGAAGTCATAGATTGTATTAAATATAAAATCGGTATAAGAAGTATTTGCAGGGGGATGAGCTTATATCCCCACTGTGCGCCGGAAACGCCGGCTGTAGTAACGGAACCTGCATCCATATCGGCTATCATAACTATGAAACCAGGGCCAAGCACTTTTAAAAAATGAAATCCTTTATATAAAGAACGCTTGTTGAATAAAGGAAATCTGCCTCTGCCTCTCCTTCTGTTCCGTCCTTTCCGGCGATGCGGATTTTCTTCAGCAGAATTTTGGTACTTTAACGGAACACTTTCCATAATTCTTAGCTGGCCTTTTAAGTAAGTTAAAAATTAATATTAATGATAATAAAAATCATTATCATTATAATACGAAAATAAATTTATAATGTCAACAAAAAATTTAATTCAATTTATTTGTTGTTTTTTATCAATTTTTACGATTATTTAGATTTGCAATCGCCGCAAATTCCGTATATTTCTAATTTATGTTTTATCGGGGTAAAATTATTATTTTTTGCAAGTTTTTCTTGCAGTTTTTCTATTTTATCGTCGTTAACCTCTATGAGCCGTCCGCATTTCAAACATATAAGATGGTCGTGATGCGTATTTCCGTATTTTTGTTCATATCTTGTTTTTTGCTTTCCTATTTTTATTTCTTCCGCTAAACTGCATTTACACAGTAAATTTAAATTTCTTTGCACGGTAGCATATCCTATTTCGGGATATTTCTTTTTTACTATATTAAACAGTTCTTCGGAAGTAATATGCCTTCCAGCCGAAAAAAAAGCATCTACTATAACTTCACGCTGTTTCGTGTGCCTAAGACCTTTTTCCTCGATGCATTTAATAAAAGTATTTTTAAATTCTTTTTGATTTATGTCGTCCATAAGAATAAATTATAAAATTTTTAACATATAAAAACAATTTTTTTATTTTTTGTCATAACTCTTTTCAGTAAGAATACAGTAATAATTATTAATGTCATAATTTTAATTGACTTAATAATTTTATCGGGTATATTATATTTCAATAGGAGCATTACGTCGTAAAATCCTATCCTTTATTTCTATGGAACTCAGCTTTCATTCTCCCGTCTGGAATTTTATACAAAACGTTTCATTTTCTATGCTGGGCGGAATAATTGCGGCAACGTTAATTATCGCCTGGTTAGGTTCTCTTGCCGTTTATAAATTTGCTAAAATAGAAGAAAACTTCAGGTAGAATCTTTAAGGTATTTTTTTATATATTGCCGCATCTTATGGTAATATATAAGTATGGATCTATTCGGTAATAATAACGACGACGATAAAATAAAAGAAAAAAATTCCGGCGGTAAAACTGCGGGCGATTTTTTACCGCCGCTTGCAGAAAGGCTGAGGCCTAAAACTCTCTCTGAATTTATCGGCCAAACTCATATTCTCGGCAAAGATAAACCTTTAAAAAATATGCTAGATTCCGGATTTATCCGCTCGATGATACTATGGGGACCGCCGGGAAGCGGAAAAACTACGCTTGCCGGTATTATAGCAAACGCCGCAGGTTACGAGTTTTATAAGATTTCCGCCGTCTCTTCCGGGGTCAAAGAACTGCGGGAAATTATAGATAAGGCAAACATAAGCTTTAAGCATTATAAACAACCGCTTATAATTTTTATAGACGAAATTCACCGTTTTAATAAGTCGCAACAGGACCTGCTCCTCCATTCGGTAGAGGAAGGAAGCCTAATATTAATCGGAGCTACGACCGAAAACCCGTCTTTTGAAATAAACTCTCCAATCCTGTCGAGGGTAACGGTATTTACTTTAAACCCTTTGTTCGAGGAAGATTTAAACCTTATTATAGACAGGGCGCTTAATACCGACGACGTTTTAAACAAAAAGAAAATTATACTGGAAAAGGACGGCAGAAACGCTCTTATAAGGTATTCCGGAAGCGATGCGAGAATAATGCTGAACGCCCTCGAAATGGCCGTTAATCTTGCAAAACCCGACGATAAAGGAAACATAGTTCTTACGGCAAAAACAGTCGAGGACGCTTATCTCAGGAAATCCCGCTACGATAAGACCGGCGAAGAACACTACAATACTATTTCGGCTTTTATAAAAAGTTTAAGGGGAAGCGACCCCGACGGGGCGGTTTTCTGGCTTGCCAAGATGCTGGACTCCGGAGAGGACGTAAAGTTTATAGCAAGAAGAATGATCATTTTAGCTTCGGAAGACATAGGAAACGCCGAACCGGATGCCCTTAATTTAGCGGTAAGCTGTTTTAACGCCGTAAATACCGTCGGGATGCCTGAAGCTAGGATTATTCTGTCTCAGACGGCAACGTACCTTGCGGCCTGTCCTAAATCAAACGCAAGCTATCTTGCAATCGAAGAAGCCTTAAACGACGTTAAAAAATTTCCTAGCGCCGTAGTTCCGCTCCACCTGAGAAACGCTCCCACAAAACTCATGAAAGACTTGGATTATCATAAAGGCTATAAATATTCTCACGATTATAAAGGCCATTTTACCGAACAGACTTACCTTCCGAAAGAACTTTCGTCGCGCATATACTACCGTCCGGAAAACATCGGCAAAGAGAAAGAGATTAAAATCCGGCTTAAAACGTTATGGGGAAAGGGCAAGGATTACGGGGAAGACGATTGACGCCGATGCGGCGGACATTGTGATATAAATTGTTTTAAATACTATCTTGTTAAAATTAAATGCCTGCCGAAGTTGTCGGAATGACGTGGAAAGAAACGTTCGGCAAACTGTCTATAAGGCGGTTCACTATGCTTTTCTTTGGAAATATGCCGAAAAATTTTCTTTTTTCGTTTGTCGCTCCTATTACAAGATGAGAAATATTATTGGTTTTAACAAAATCTATAACGCCGGAAACAACATCGTCTGACTGAAAACTAAAAACCGCGGCTCCTAAATTTTCCGCAACCGAAATATTTTTTGAAAGATACCTTTCGTAATCCTCCGATTTATTGTTTTCTCTGTGTTTTAAATTAATATGAAGAACGTAAAAATTGGAATTAAGCCTTCCCGCAAGCTTTGAACCTATCCTTAAAAGCCTTGCCGAATCCGGATTTGAACTGATTAAAACCAAAACCCTTTCGTTAGATTTTAACTCGATTTTATCGTCGGGATTCCCTATCTTATTAGATTGAGCGCTTAATTCGTCGGCTATCGTCCTTAATGAAATTTCTCTTAAAACTATAAGATTTTCGATTTTAAAAAAATTATTTAAAGCGGCTTGAATTTTTTCTTTAGAATAAATTTTTCCGGAAGTAAGTCTTTTTATTAATTCTCCCGCAGGAATATCGACGTTTATAATTTCGGTTACATAATTCAAAATATAGTCCGGAACTCTTTCGCTCACTTTTATTTCAAGTTCCGATTCTACTTTTTCCGCAATAGAATTAAGATGAAATATATTTAAAGTCGTAAATACGCTTATGCCTTTTTTATAAATTTCTACGACATCCTGATATCTTTTTAAATTTACCGAACCCGGAATATTATTATGCGCAAGCTCATCGATTAAAACAATCGAAGGTTTTCTCTTAATAACCGCCTCGGCATCGAGTTCTTCAAAAATAGACCCTCTGTATTCAATTTTTTTTCGAGGAATTATTTCAAGATTTTTTATTTCGGCTTCCGTTTCTTTTCTTCCATGTAATTCAACATATCCGATAACGACGTCTATGCCGTGTTCAAGGAGATAATTCCCGTCTTCAAGCATCATAAACGTTTTGCCCGTCCCGGGAGCAGCGCCGAGATACACCCGAAAAACGTTAGTTTCGCTCGAAGAATATTTTATCTTATTAAGTATCGAATCCGCCGACGGCCTGTTATATTCTATTTTCAATATTTACCGCCTATCTTATTTTTTAAATTAATTTTAAAAGCCCGATATAACTTAAATTATATGCAAATAAGTAATAATTATATCTATTATTTTAATACCGATAAACGGAACTATTATTCCGCCGAGCCCGTAAATCAAAAGATTTTTAGTTAAAATGGATGAAGCCTTTGCCGGTTTATATTTAACTCCTTTTAACGCAAGCGGAATTAGTATTATTATTATAATAGCATTGAATATTACCGCCGAAAGTATAGCCGACTGCGGCGAAGAAAGCCCCATTATATTTAAAGGCGCAAGCCAAGGAATAATAGGCGCAAACATTGCCGGTATTATGGCAAAATATTTTGCCACGTCGTTTGCTATAGAAAACGTGGTAAGCGACCCTCTGGTTATAAGAAGCTGTTTGCCTATCTCGACTATTTCTATCAGTTTAGTGGGATTAGAATCGAGGTCTATCATATTGCCGGCTTCTTTTGCCGCCATCGTGCCCGTATTCATAGCAACGCCGACGTCGGCCTGGGCTAAAGCGGGAGCGTCGTTAGTGCCGTCGCCCGTCATCGCAACGAGTTTGCCCATAGATTGTTCTTTTTTTATTAAAGCCATTTTAGTTTCGGGCGTAGCTTCGGAAACAAAATCGTCAACCCCCGCTTCGTCGGCGATTGCTTTTGCCGTTAATGGATTATCGCCGGTTATCATAACGGTTTTGATGCCGATTTTCCTTAGACTGTCAATTCTGTCTTTAATTCCGCCCTTTACGACGTCTTTTAAATGAATAATGCCGAGCATTCGGTCATTTACCGCGACGGCAAGCGGCGTTCCGCCTTTTTTTGAAATTTCTTCGGCTGTTTTTACGGTTTTATCCGAAACCTTGCCTTTATTCTGCTCGACGAATTTTATAACTGCTTCTACCGCTCCTTTTCTTATCTGCAAATTTTTATCTAAAAGATTAACTCCGCTCATTCTGGTAAATGCCGAAAAAGGGATAAATTCTATATTTTTTTCGTCGATATGCCTTCCCCTGAAACCGTACTGTTTTGCCAAAGTTACTATAGACCTTCCTTCCGGCGTCTCGTCGCTTAAAGACGAGAGCTGCGCATAATCTGCCAATTCGTTAACGTCCGAACCTTCCGAAGGAATAAAAGAAACTGCCATCCTGTTGCCGAAAGTTATCGTTCCTGTTTTATCTAAAAGAAGAGTGTTAACGTCGCCCGCGGCTTCGACCGCTTTTCCCGACATAGCAATAACGTTATGCTTGACAAGCCTATCCATGCCGGAAATGCCTATTGCCGAAAGAAGGGCGCCTATAGTAGTAGGTATAAGGCACACAAGAAGAGCTACTAATATGACGGGAGAAATGTAACCGTGAAAATAACCCGCCATAGGCACTAAAGTAACGACGACGACTAAAAATATAGCCGTAAGCATTACGAGCAAAATATTAAGGGCAATCTCGTTAGGCGTTTTTTGTCTTGAAGCGCCTTCTACCAGAGAAATCATTTTATCTATAAAATTTTCTCCCGGATTAGACGTTACCCTTATAATAATTTTATCTGAGAGTACCTTAGTACCGCCGGTTACGGCGCTTCTGTCTCCGCCGCTCTCTCTTATTACGGGAGCAGATTCTCCCGTAATGGCGGATTCGTCGACCGAAGCGATTCCTTCTATAATTTCTCCGTCGGCAGGTATCGTGTCTCCCGATTCAGCAATTACTATATCTCCTTTTCTCAACATGGAAGCCTTTATCTTTTCTTCCTTTCCGTCTTCTTTAAACAGCCTCGCTATTACCTCGGTTTTCGTTCTCCTGAGGCTGTCCGCCTGCGCCTTGCCTCTTCCTTCCGAAATACTTTCGGCAAAGTTTGCGAATAAAACCGTAAACCATAGCCATAGAGTTATCTGAAAAACAAAAGATATAGATTTAAAATCATGGATAAAAAAATCTTTGATAAATATTGCCGTAGTAATAACGGAACCTATCTCGACTACAAACATAACCGGATTTTTAACCGTTATTTTCGGATTAAGCTTTTTAAAAGAATCTTTTATTGCAGATAACATTATATCCTTACTGAATGCAGAAACATAATATGATTTATTGGACATTATTTTTCCCCTGTTCAAAATTTAACTAAAATTAATTATTAATCTAATTATTAATCGGCATAATTAAACAAGCCCCTTGAAAATACGTTCATATAACTTTAAATTATATTTTTTTATAAGCAAAGATAGTTTTAAATTTAAATTAACGGTATTTACCCCCGGAGTTCCAAAAATACCGAATTGCCTGTAAGATATATTGCGTTTAACAAGCCTATAAAGCGCCGCTTGTGATATGCCGGTCAGCGACGATATTCTAGTAACCTGATCAAGCGCAGCGGCTATAGAAATATACGGCCCTAAGCCCGAACCGGAACCAGTTACTATATCTACTGGTATTTCGCCTTTTTTAACGGAAGGATTTTCTTTTAAAAATTTATCTATAAGTTTTTTTTCGTGATTTATATATTTTCCGTTTGTAGGAGCATAATTGGAAGCGCCCGATTCGGTACCGTTATAACCGTTTCCGGCATAAGACGGTCTTCCGTTAAATATATACGGAGAAGTAAATTTTTCGCCGATAAGCATCGAGCCTATAGGCTTTGAATTTTTATAAACGATGCTTCCGCCGGCTTGAAACGGAAAAGCTATTTTCCCTATGCCCCAGATAAGAAAAGTATAGCCGAGCGAGCATACGATATATAATAAAACGGTTAGTTTTATCATTTTTATCAATTCTTTTACCATAATAAACATCCTCTTTAGATTATTTTAATTAATAAAACAGATGTCCTTTTACCATAGCAAAATGTTCGGCTATGGGTCCAAGCGCCAGCGCAGGAAAAAACGTTAACGCCCCCACGAGCAATATGGTTGCCATTACGACCGTATAAAACAAAAAGCCGTGCGCAGGAAAAGTTCCCGCCGACTCCTGTATGCTTTTTTTCTTAATTAACGAACCTGCTATCGCAACCTGACATATAATAGGAATATATCTGCCGAAAAATATCGTAAGTCCAAGCGAAATATTATAAAAAAGAGTATTGCCGTTAAGACCGGCAAACGCCGACCCGTTGTTTGCGACCGTCGAGGTATAGGCGTATAAAATCTCGCTTAAACCGTGCGGACCCGGATTCAATATTCCGGCTAATCCCGCCGGTATAGCCAACGCTATCGCAAAAGGGATAAGAATAATAAACGCATGGGCAAACATTGCGAGAGTCGCAAGCTTGACCTCCTTTGCCTCTATTTTTTTTCCGAGAAATTCGGGCGTGCGCCCTACCATAAGTCCGGCAATGAACACGGCAATAATTACCATAGTGAGCATATTTAAAAGCCCTACGCCTTTACCGCCGAATATGAGATTTAACATCATTTCCGCAATTAGAACCATCCCCGAAAGCGGCATAAAACTGTCGTGGGCGGAATCGACGTTGCCGGTGGTAAATGCGGTGGTAGCAGTCGCAAATAAAGAGGTCTGCGCAATTCCTATATGCTCCTGTTTCCCCTCCATATTGCCCCCGGGATTATTTTTAGAAGCGCTGATATTAGCCCCTAACTTTGCAAGAAACGGATTGCCGTGAGCCTCCTGAGAATAAACTACCGCAAGACAGACTAACAGAAGCGTCATAGCGACGGCAAATAAAGTCCACGCATGTTTTTTATTCCCTATCATTATTCCGTACATTAAAAAAAGCGCTATCGGAATCGTCCCCATCATAAATACCGTTAAAGCGTTAGTAAAGGGATTGGGGTTTTCATAAGGCTGCGCGGCATTTGCATCGTAAAAACCTCCTCCGTTGGTGCCGAGATTTTCGATGGACACCATAGAAGCTACCGGTCCTATAGAGAGCGTCTGCTTAGCTCCGGTCATATTAACGACTTTTTTCTGCATTAAAAAAGTCTGGGGGGCGCCCTGCCAAAGCATTATAACTGCAAATATAATCGCCAAAGGCAGAAAAAGCCTGTAAATCGCTTTTATATAATCTGCGTAAAAATTACCGACGTATTTTGCTTCGCGTCTCACAAGCCCGCGTATAAACGCTATGGCAAAAACAAGTCCCGTAGCGGCGGAAGTGAACTGCAGGAAAACAAGCGCCATCTGCGAAAAATTGGACAATGCTTCTTCACCTGCGTAATTTTGCCAGTTAGTATTTGTTATAAAGCTTATTGCCGTATTAAAATCCAGCGCCCACGGTATGCCCGGATAATGCATCTGGTTGAAAGGAAGAAAGTTTTGAAACCTTAATATTAAATATACTATAGCCAGCATAAAAAAATTGACTATAATACCTATTTTTAAATATTTAATCCAATCGGTTTCTTCATTTTCGTTAACCTTAAGGAACTTAAAGGTTAAACTTTCCACGGGATTTATTATCCCGTCTAAAAATGTAGGTTCGCCGTTAAAAACATGCGCAAGATATCTGCTTAACGGCACTGCGGCTATAACCATAGCGGCAAGCGTTATTATTATCTGTAAAACTCCCGTATAA
>SHMQ01000027.1 GCA_008534395.1 Candidatus Acidulodesulfobacterium acidiphilum | reverse complement strand
GGGCAAAGGGGGTGATGAAGGTTGATTGCGATTATTAATAAAACGTATTAAAAGCAAAATAATAATACAAAGATATTATGACAAATTAAAAGTTAAATTCAATAGACAAATTAAAAGTTGACAACAGTTATTGAAATAACGGAATACCTATTTTTAACATTGATACAATTGAGTTGAACATATCCGCTCCTATCATTTTCTATTATATCCTCCCATATGATAAATAATTATTTTAGGGAGTAATATACCATTTTAGGTGGGTGAAAATAAACGCAATTTAGTGGGTGAATTTATATTAGCATTAACAAGATAAGAATCTAATCTTTCTTCAATGCCTAATTATTTTTTAATAAAATCGGCTAATAAAACCATATTCTTCTGCTGAAAAAGGCATGCTTTTTCAATTCCGCAGAAGAATATATCACCGAATGACGTAATTTTTTCGTTGCCCATTTTTAATTTTAGTTATAAAATCATTAGACGCATGATATAATATATTATAAGCCACCTTTTGGGTTATTGTTTGTATTTTGCTGACACTTATATTTTACAAGAACTCAAGGGTGGCTTTCAAGTTTCTAACGGTGGATTAAAATAATAAATAAAAAAATAATAAATAAAAAAAGCTAAAAAAATAATGGACGGAAAAATTAACGAAACTTTGGAAAAAGATACCAAACTGCGTTTTCCGCATATTTATTCCGTAGAAGCGTCAGCCGGTTCCGGCAAAACCTATACGCTTACCCTTCGCGTTCTGCAGTTTTTGCTGTCCCGCCGCAACATTAAAAACAATAATCTTACAAATATACTGGGCATTACTTTTACCAACAATTCTGCAAAAGAGATGAAGACTCAGGTGTTAAAGAAATTAAAATCTTTAAATTTAGGTTTGCTGGATGCCGATACCCTAAGTTATATTTATGATATCACTTCTTTCGGCGGCGATACTTCAGCCTCCGCTGCCGCGTTTGCCTCTAAAGCTGCGGAAAACTTAATAGATAATATACTTTCGAACTATCACGATTTTCAGATAAGAACCATAGACAGTTTTACGTCGAAGATACTTAAAGCGTCTGCCGCCGAAATGGGGCTGCCTCCGGATTTTGAAATATCTACCGAAAGTTCCGGCATTACCGATTATGCAGTCTTAAAAATGATAGAGTCGGCCGAACAAGGCGTTTTAGAAAAATTTTTAGACTTGCTCTCAAGGAATATAAGCAGGGACGGAATCGATTTTAATCCGGCGGACAAGATTAAAAATGAGATGAAACGCCTGCTGGAAATCGAATCGGATTATAATTCCGAATTTATTGCCGATTTTTCGGTTCAGGAAAAATTAGACGAAAATTTAAAACCGGTAATAGACGGACTTAAATTCTTGCTTGAAGCGGCGGAAAAAGAAGGCTTGGAAATTAACGGCAGGTTTAAACCGGAAACTATAGAAAAAATTAAACTTTATTTAAACGATAAAAACTATTTCGGATTAGTAAACGACCGCAAAGGGTTTCCGTATAAAAATAATAAAAATTCCGCCGGTTATTCCGAAAAATGGGAAGAATTATATGACCGTTTTAACGGATATATGCCTGAAATTGCAAAATTAAAGAGCCTGCCTTATTTAACCATGTACGGATCGTTTAAGAAGGAATTAATAAACGCTTATAAAATTTTGGGACTTGTTTATATAAGCGACGTCAATAAAAAATTAAGCCGGTTTTTAAGGGAAAATTCGGTTCCGGAGGTATATTTTCAACTTGGAAATTCGATTTATCATTATTTTATAGACGAGTTTCAGGATACTTCCAAGGTGCAGTGGCTAAATCTCAAGCCTTTAATAGAAGAATCCCTTGCCAAAGGCGGTTCGCTTTTTACGGTAGGAGATTTAAAACAGGCTTTGTACGGATTTAGGGGCGCAGATTACAAGATAATGAAAGCGCTGAACGACGACGGCGGCAGATCCTTTCCGTCGATAGAGGAATTTAAAAAAGTTTCTTTAAAATTTAATTACAGGTCGGATAAGATTTTAGTCGATTACGTAAATAACGTTTTCAAGACGGATCTAAAACGTAAAGTGGAAGCGGTAGGCGATCCTGCCGGTTTTTTAACTTATGAGCAGGATACGCCGACGGACGAAACGGGAAGACATACCAATTTGGGCGGTTATTGCTCTACCGAAATATTTAAAAAAGAAGATAAAAATAAAAATCATGAAAATAAGCATAAAGACAAATATAATAACGACGATAATAAAGATGAAGACGAACCGCAGGGCGGTCTATCGGAATTTAACGTTTTAAACGCAATAGAAGACCGGCTCTTAGAAACTATAGACGACCTCGTAAAAGTCCGCAACTACGGCTGCGGCGATATCGCCATATTAGCCCAAAAGAACAAATACCTCAACTATTTAGCCGGATTGCTTATAGAAAAAGGTTACAAGGTAGTTACGCAGAGCAGTTTAGACATCAGGAACAGAAAAATTATAAGGGAAATCGAAATACTTTTAAATTTTTTAAATTCCCCTACAGACGATTTTAATTTCGGAAGTTTTATTATAGGAGATATTTTCGGAAAAAAAATAAGTTTGCAAGGCGCCAAAAAATACGCACGCGAAGAGTTTGAAAAATTCCTGTTTGAAACTAATTTAAATAATTTAAAAGGCGAACCTCTTTATATATTGTTCAGGGAACGCTACGGAGATTTATGGAACGAATGTTTCGATGAGTTGTTCGGTAAAACTGGATATCTTCCTCCATATGAAACAACGCTTTATATATATAAAGCATTTAATATAGCGGAAAATTTTCCGGAAGAATCGGCTTATCTGGCACATTTTCTTGACGCATTGCAGTATGCCGAAGAAAAGGGCTGCGCAGATTTAAACGATTTACTGGATTTAATAAAAACCGATAATTCTAATTCAAATTTAAATGCCGTAGATTCCGGCGAACTGTTTTCTATAGATCTTCCCGAAGTAAAAGATGCGCTTACCCTTCTTACCGTCCATAAAGCTAAAGGACTTCAGTGGGATGCCGTTATAAACGTTTTTGTCGCCGAAGAAAATTACGCCCTGATGCCCGATTCCGCAAAAAGCGCCGGCGGAAAAGGAAAAAAAATAAATTATTTTGCGGCGGAATCGGACGATTCGAAAGATAACGGCGGGATTGGAGATGCCGAAGACCCGGATACGCATAAGCCTTTAAACCTTTTTTATATAACAAAAAGCATGTTCGAAGGAAAAAAAGACGAACCTTCCCGCTCTCCTTATTTGGAATCGGTTTATTACGGCGCCTTAAAAGACCAAAATATCAGCGACTTAAATAATCTTTACGTTGCGCTTACCAGGGCGAAACACGAGATGTATAATTTTATTATTGCCGCAGACGAATGTCCTTTGCCCTCAATAAGTTCTGGGGAGAAAAAGTTTAAAAATAAAAACTTTATCGAAAATAAAAATGCCGAAAACGCTGGCGGTTTTGACGAAGAAACGGCGGTAGCGGTATTAGATTGCGGATTTTGCGATATAGGCTATGAATATGCGATAAAAACAGGCAGTCAATATTTAAGCGTAAAAAGAGGGGATGTTTTCCATAAAATTTTAAGCGAAATTAAATATGCCGAAGATTTTGAAAATTTAGACCCGTTAATAGAAAAATGCATGCTTCTGTTAAGATTCAAGCCGTCCGCCGAAGATTTTTACGAAACAAAAGCCGAAATAAAAGAAAAAATATTGCGGATAAAAGAAAACGATTATCTCTTGAAACTGTTTAATAAGGAATTATGCAGCGTTTATACGGAAAAAGAATATCTTTCGGCATCCGGCGCAATCTGCAGAATGGACAGAATATCAATATTTAAAAATTTAAAAGAATCAGAATCATTATCAGAATCAGGCGAAATCTGCATATTGGATTATAAAACGGGGCATATCGATAAAAAAGAAAAGGAAAATTACGAATCCCAAATGCAAAGATACAAATCTATTTTAAAAGATATATATAAAGATAAAAAAATTTCCGCAGTCGTATATAACATAGACGACGGCGATTTATTTCATTTTTGATAAAATTTTAATAAATTGTAATAACTTATGAATAATTTTCATATATTAAAAAAATCGGCGGATATTATAAAATATACGGGCGATTTAGTCCTGAAAGAAATTAAATCCGGACAAAAAGTTACGGTGATATTTCCCAACAGAAGACCGGTTTATTTTTTGTCGCAATACATTTCCGGCATATATAAATCCGCCGCCGACTCTATAAAAATGTTTTCCATAGACGATTTTATAGATACCTGCTGGGAATCATCCGACGCCGCTATTTTTTATCCATATGCAAAAATAAATCCCGCCGAAGCGATTTTTCTTCTATTTGATTTAAATAAAAATCCGGAAATCAATTTGATAAAAGATGCAGAAAAATTGGATGTTTTTATGCCGTGGGGATATAAACTTTTCGGCGATTTCGAGGAACTTTTAATTGAAATGACGGATCCCTCGTCGTGCGACGCTATAATAGCCGAAAGAATAAATCCGGACTCAAATTTGCAAAATTTCTCGGATAAATTTGCAAAGTTTTCCAAGATGTATAAATCTTTTTATGAAACTCTCGTAAAATCCGGATTTACTTCAAGGTCTTACAGATATAAAACATTTGCAGAAAATATTGACGCAAATATTACGCCAAATCCGGATGTTTTTTCGTCCGTTATAAACGGCAGGGTAATTCTTGCCGGTTTTTACGGCATTACCGCATCCGAAGCAGTTATATTTAAAAATTTATTAAAAAATAATGGTTTTGGCGGAGAAAATCAAACGTTAATAGTATCTAAGACGGGCGCTTCCGTCGCCGATTTTTCGTCAAAAATAGGCTTAAAACCGCCATCCGGCGGCAATATAACGATGAAAGACGAAGAATATAAAAACAGGGAGAATTACGGCAAACTGTCGGAGGTAAAAGAATTAACGAAAGTAACGGAATTTACTGAAGAATCAGAGTTAAACGGAATTAATTTTTATTTCAATAAAGTTTCGTCGGTACATAACGAAATAGCCCGACTTAAAGAAATTATCGATAAATCCGTACAAAAACTTTCTTCCAAAGATTTAATAGTATTATCTAAAGAAGATTATCTATTTCCGTTAATACATAATGTCCTTAATTCTTTAGATAAAGGAGATTATAATATATCTATCGGATATTCTTTAAACAGGACGCCTATATATACGCTTTTTAACCTTTTGTCGGTAGTGCACGGCAGAAAAAAATACGATAAATTTTATGCAAAAGATTATGCATCTTTATTTCTTCATCCTTACGTTAAAAATATAAGCGGAAAATTGCAGGCACTGCCGCAGTACCGTTTTGACGCCGTTCAGACAAGGACGATTTTTCAGGCTATAGAATCTTATATTAAAAAGAATAAAATTTTATTTATTTCGGTCAAAGAAATAGAAAACGCCGTCTTACCTGCCATCTCCCTATCGGAAGATTCCGTCAAAGCGTATATTGGCGAGATGCACCGGTTGTTTATATCAAATTTTGAAAATATAGAAAATATAAAAGATTTTATTGAAAAAATAGTAAAAATAATAGATGCCGTATCGCATAATTCTTCGGCGGATAAACATCCGTACGGCTCTAAATTTATAGAATCGGCTTTAAAAGCCGTAATGGAATTCGACGCGACTAATTTCGGACATTATAAATTCGAGGGAGTTTCGGGATATTTCAATCTTTTAAAAAACCTCTTGAAGCGGCAGAAAGTTCCTTTTAAAGGCACTCCTATTAAAGGTTTGCAGATTTTAGGCCCTCTCGAAGCCCGAAATATAAATTTCGACAGGATATTTTACTTAGGCGCAAACGAAGGAGTATTGCCCGACGTTTCAAAGGAAAATACAGTTTTGACGGAAGAGGTAAGAAGATTTCTAAAACTTCCCGATGCCGGAGAATCTTCAAAAATTCAGGAATACAATTTTTTTAACCTCGTATCCGGCGCAAAAGAAGTATATTTATTTTATAACGATTCAAGCCGGTCGGAAAAATCGCGTTTCGTAGAAAAAATTATATGGAATATTCAGAAAACAACAAAAAATTTGAAAGAACCGAAGGAAATAAATTCCGCTTTTAAAATTAATTTTAATCCGGCAGAACCGTCGCCTATAAAAAAAACCGGCGAAGTAAAAGATTATCTTTGCGGCATCGAATATTCCGCCGCAAAACTCGATACCTATCTTAAATGTCCGTCTATGTTTTACTACCGATACGTATTGAATATTAGGGAGAGCGGGGATATCGGAGAAGATATAGATGCCGCGGGTATCGGCAGCGTGATTCATAGCGTACTAAACGAATATTTTAAAGTATTTGAAGGCAGGGAATATATTTTCTCTAGCTTAGAAAAAGAAAAAATAAAAATAGGCGGAATATTGAACGAAAAATTTAACGACCGCGGCTCGATGGTTCTTAATCTGCAAAAGAAACAGATATTGACGGCTCTTAACTTATTTATCGAAAAAAGGGCTAAAGATTTAGCGGGCGTAAAAATAACAGGCGCCGAATATCCGCTGGAAGGGGCTGTAACGGTAAAATTGGCGGACGGCTGCGAAAGAGCAATAAAACTTATGGGCAGATCCGATTTAATTATAGAAAAAAACGGCGAACACTTTATTATAGATTATAAAACAGGAGCGTCGCTAACCTGTCCGGATAAAAATTTTATACCTGCGGCCGAAAACAGGGATGAGTGGTTAAAAAACGTTAAATCCGTACAACTGCCGTTTTATATAATTATTTATTCCGCCTGCAAAAGCGTCGGACATTCCAATATTACCGCCAAATTATGGGGGATTAAAAAAAACGAAGAACGAAAGGTAGATTTAAAGGACGTTAATCTTTTAAACGCGTATGCAAAATTTATCGGGATGCTCATAGAAGATATAATAAATTCGGAAAATTTCGACTTCGTTAAAAAAGAACCGTATAAGAAAAAAATATGCGGCTTCTGTTCTTATTCCGTTTTATGCGGTAGAATTTAATATAAAAGTAATATTAAAATTAAAGGTCATCTTTATGCTTCTCAAAAGCTCTGATGAGCGGGATAAATTAGAAATTATTAAATCTTTTTACAAGGCGCTTGCGGATGCTTCCGAGGCGATTTATTATGCCGAAACCGAACGGGAACTGTTTGATAAAGTTTCAAAGGCGGTGGTGGAATGCGGACTTTTCAGCGCCGTATGGATCGGTTCTCCCGGCAGGAATTTGCTTTTTAAATATTTTGCCGCATACGGTCCCGGCATAGATGCATTAAAACATATTAAAATCAGCATTAAAGATACTCCCGAAAACCAGACTTTGGCGGCAAGGACGTGGAGGCAGGAGAAAATACTTTACGATAATAACCAGATTGAAGATCCGCTAAGGAAACATTTTTCAGATTTTTTAAAAAAATATAAATGGCTTTCGGCGGCTACTTTTCCTGTTTTTAAGAGCGGTAAAATATACGCCGTTCTTGCCGCCGTATCGGACAGAACAGGTTTATTCGATAAAGATACCGTAAACCTTCTTGAAAGAATAGTAAAATTAATGGAAAGCGCTATAGATAAGATACAACTGCATGCTATAGAAAATAAATTCGAGAAGTTTAAAAAGTACGCCGAAAAAAAAGTTGGACATGCCGCGAGATACGATGCGCTCACAGACCTTCCTAATTACGAAACGTTTGAGTCCGAGATTAACAGGCAGATAGAAAAAGGGCGGCGCTTCGGCGGAAACGTCGCGGTAATTATTTTAGATTTGGACGACCTTAAAACGGTTAACGATTTTTACGGAACGACGACCGGAGACAAGGTTTTAAAAATTATTGCCGAAAGGCTTTTAAAATTTGCAAAAGACAGATATACCAAAGATTCTTTTTATGTTTCGAGGCTTGGAGGCGACGAATTCGGCATTTCTTTGTTTTATAAAGATTCCGACGAAGATATTTACGCTATAGCGAAAGATATACTTAAAGAAATTAACCTTCCTTATGTTTCGGACGGCTTAAAAATAGACTTAAAAGCAAGCATAGGCGTTACTAAGGTGGCAGATTTAAATTCCAAAAAAGCCGAACCGGATACTTTGATAAGAATGGCGGGACAGGCTATGTATAAATCCAAGGCTATGGGAAAAAATATGGTAAATTTTTTCAGCAGCGACGAAGAGCTTGGAATGGTCGAATATTATCAGAAACTGCGCAATATAGAAAAAGCGCTTAAAGCAAAAGAATTCGTCATGTACTATCAGCCCAAGGTCAATTTAAAAACCGGTAAAATATTCGGTTTTGAATCATTAATAAGATGGATAGATAATAAAGGCAACGTTATTTCTCCGGCAGAATTTATACCCTTAGCCGAAACTTCGGAAACTATCGTCGATATAGGCGATTACGTTATCAAGGAAACGGTTAAGCAGATGAATATTTGGGCTGAAGCAGGCAAAGAATGGCAGGTCTCTATTAACGTTTCGGCCAGACAGCTTCGAAAATACGATTTTTTAGAAAAACTGGAAAAAGTTTTAAAAAAATACCCATCGGTGAAACCGGAACTTATTCAATTAGAAATAACCGAAACGGCGGCGTTAGAAAATATTGCGCACGTTAAGGAGATTATTAAAAAAAGCTCGGAATCGGACATAACTTTTTCGATGGACGATTTCGGAAGCGGCTATTCGTCGCTCCTGTATTTTAAAGAACTTAACGTAAAAGTCATTAAAATAGATATTTCATTCGTAAAAAATATGCTTGAAAATGCCGAAGATACCTTAATTATAGAAAGCATAATAAGCCTTGCCCGCATATTCGGCAGGGAAGTAATAGCAGAAGGAGCGGAAACTGCCGACCACTGCATAATATTAAATATGCTGGGATGTTCTAATATTCAGGGGTATTATACAGGCAGGCCTGTCCCAGCCGATAAAGTAATAAATTGGACGCAGAATTATAAACTGCCCGACGATCTTGTCCAGTGGAAAGATATAACTCTTAATATAGAAGATTTTCCGGTAGCCCTTGCATATACCCAGCATAACGACTGGATTAACAAAGTTTTAGAACTTAACAAAGGAGCGGATATATCTATAAATAAAGATAAAGTAAAAAACTGGAAAGAATGTCCTTTCGGCATATGGTATTACGGAACGGGAGTTAAATACGGACACATTAAAGAGTATAAAGAGATAGGTAGAGTTCATAAAAACCTTCATGAGCTTGCATATAAAAATCTTGTTTTGACGCTTAATGGAAAATATGAAGAATCAGAACCTTTAATCGGCGAGATAAGCAAAACGCGCGAAAAACTTAGAGGGTTATTGTTTAATTTAGCCAAAATTATAGCTAAACGTTAGAATGTAAATATTAAAAATTTAAAAAATATATCGGCAATGATATAATAACAAAATAAAAAAATTAAATAAATAAATTAAAAGAGGAGAAAAAAGACTATGCTGAACGAAAAAATAATCGAAATTTTAAAACATGAAGGACCTGCGACTTTTGCAACATACGGTACCGACGGAATACATCTTGCCGCTACGTGGAACAGCTATATAGAAGTTCTGCAGAACGATACGCTTTTAATACCGGCCGGACATTTAAATAAAACACAGAGAAACGTCGAGGCGGGAAGCGAAGTGCAGATGATTTTAGCTTCAAAAGACGTCGTCGGCCTGCAGGGCGGGGGTGCCGGTTTTTTATTAAAAGGCAAAGCAAAATTTGAAGGAGAAGGCGCAAATTTCGATAAAATCAAATCTCATTTCGACTGGGCAAGATCGGTTATGATTTTTAACGTAAAAGAAGTTACGGAATTAGTTTAAAATAACAATACTAAATGCTAAAAATAAGGAAAAAGGCGTCAGATTAATTTTGCGCAATAAGAAAAAGGTGTCAGATTTTATTTTACGCATACGAAAAGAAACAATTAACGATACAAGATATTGCGTAAAATTAATCTGACACCTTTTTCTACTCTATGCAGGATTAAGGTAAATCAATGTCTGCGATTGAAATATTGCGTCGGGTCGTTAATTCCTGCTTCTTCAAATCCGCGCTTTCTTAAAATGCAGGAATCGCAAACCCCACATGCCAAACCTTCTATAGGGTCGTAACAACTATGGGTAAGATTAAGCGGCGCTCCTATCTCAACAGCTTTTAATATAATATCTTTTTTGGTTAACCTTAAAAGCGGAGCGTTTATTTTAAAACTTATCTCGCCTGTTACGCCTGCTTTAGTAGCTAAATTAGCCATGTTTTCAAATGAAGCTAAATATTCGGGCCTGCAGTCGGGATATCCGCTGTAGTCTATATAATTAGCTCCGATAAAAATATCCGACGCCTTTTCGACTTCCGCTGCGGCAAGGGCATAAGACAAAAAAATAGTATTTCTTGCGGGAACGTAAGTTGCGGGAATATCGTTTTTTTCTATATTATCGGAAGTTCTTTCCGCTTTTATTCTGTTTTTAGGCACTTTTATATTTTTATCAATTAAAGCTGAACCTTTAATGCCGCTAAAATCGAGGTTTACGATAATATGCTTTTTTAAACCGAAAAAGTTTATTATATTTTTAGCGTGTTCTATTTCAGTTTCGTGTCTCTGATTATAAAAAAAAGTAACCGGAACAGGCTCAAATCCTTCGTCTATGGCAATTTTAAGAGTAGTAGTCGAATCTAAACCGCCGCTGAAAAGTACTACGGCTTTTTTATTTTTATAACCGCCGTTATGTTTATTATCGTTAATGTTCATTTATATTATTATAACAAATTTTTAGAATATAGTGTTGAGTAAAAAGCGTGAGGAAAAGGTGTCAGATTTTTTTTACGCATACGAAAAAAAAACAATTAACGATACAAGATATTGCGTAAAATTAATCTGACACCTTTTCCTTTGACGGCTTTTCCTTAGTTGCGGATTGCCGCATCTTTATAATTTAATATACTTGTGTTATAATTATTTAAATCTAATTCGCAGTCGGATTATAAATTAGCAAAATTTAAATCGAATTTAAGTCGCGTAAAATTAAAATTAACCGAATAAAATAACCAAAAAAGGAATATTATGTTAAAAAATTATCCTCTTTTTATAAACGGCAAATGGATTGAAAAAAAAGAAACTTATGAAGTGATTAATCCTTTTAACGGCGAAACGGTTGCGCTTTTGAGCAAACCCGACGAGTCCGACGTCGAAGCGGCGGTTTCTTCCGCAGAAAAAGGATTTCACAAGATGAGAAGCCTTCATACATACGAAAGATTCGAGATATTAGAAAAGACGGGGGATGTTTTGAAACGCAACGCTAAAGAGATTGCGCATTATATTTCTTTGGAAGTAGGAAAGGCTTATAAATATTCTCTTATAGAAACTCAAAGGGTAGTCAATATTTTTAAATACGCCGCCGAAGAAGCAAAAAGGATACACGGCGAAACCGTACCTATGGACGTAGTCAAGGGGTTTGAAGACAGACTGTCTTTTTATTTAAGGGTTCCGGTCGGCATTATAGGCGCTATTACGCCGTTTAATTTTCCGGTCAATCTCCCTGCCCATAAAATAGCTCCTGCTATAGCCGCAGGAAACAGCGTCGTGTTCAAGCCTTCTATAAACGGTTCTATAACCGCATATTTTCTGGTACAGGCTATGCTTGAAGCCGGACTGCCGGAACATGCGCTGAACCTGCTTTACGGCGATAAAGACACCGGAGAAGCTATCGTAACTAACGATAAAATCCGCATGATAAGTTTTACCGGAAGTCCGAAAGTCGGCAGGGAAATAATGGCTAAAGGCGGCCTTAAAAAATATACCATGGAACTTGGAAGCAATTCCGCCCTTATAGTCGATAAAACCGCCAATATTATAGAAGCCGCAAGAAAAGCGGTAATCGGCGCTTTTTATAATTCCGGACAGGTCTGCATATCGCTTCAAAGGATTTACGTGCATCAGGATATAGAAAGCGAGTTTTTGGAACATTTTATTAAAGAAACCAAAAAATTAAAAATAGGCGACCCGCTCGACGAATCTACCGACATCGGTCCGGTTATAAATTCCGAATCAAAACAGAGAATTATAGGCTGGGTGGAAGAAGCAGTCAAAGAAGGCGCAAAAATAGAACTCGGCGGCGACTTTAACGGAAATATAATGAACCCTACCATATTTTCGGGCGTTACCGATAAGATGAAAATATCCTGTCTCGAAGTTTTTGCCCCTATAGTTTCGACTGTTCCTTTTAAAGATATTCAGGATGCCGTCCGTATGGTAAACGACTCAATTTACGGACTTCAGGCCGGCATATATACCAATGATATTAAAAATGCCCTATATTTCATAAAACATATCGATACCGGAGGCGTTTTAATAAACGACATTCCGACTGCGAGAGCCGACCACCAGCCTTACGGCGGCGTAAAAGAGTCCGGCATAGGGAGGGAAGGCGTAAAATATGCTCTCGAGGAAATGACCGAACTTAAATTTATAAGTTTTGCCTGATAAACTTTTCTTTAATATTTTTACTTTTTTAGATTATGTGATATATTTAAATATACGGTTACGTTTAATATAACCGTCTTTTAAATAATAAACGTAATTAAAAATCGATAAATTTAAAATGGACGTTGATAAAATAGAAACGGATAGCGGCGGAAATGTTAACGTAAATATTATTAAAATAAAAAAAAATGAAATAATCGACCAGATTATCTATAATGCATTGACGTCGAATATCGAGCTTGGAATTACCGTTTTTCCTCAAGACCAGTTTTTTAAATCTTATTTTATAGAAATAAAGTCTAAATATTTAATTATAGACAGTCTTATGCCTTTCTACGGAAACAAGATACTGCCTAAGACGGAACATCTAAAAATCAACATAAAAGAAAACAATCAAATAGTGGACAAATATTTTGTTTCAAAATATAAAGACGAAATAACTTCGGGAAACGAAAGTAATTTTTTGATTTATAAACCTGAAGAAATAGTAATAGTCGAAAAAAGAAGCGTTCTAAGAGTTTCAACCGGCGAATACAATGCGGCTTTTATCATCGGCAAATATCAAAATAACGACTTTTTTTATCCTCTGTATGATTTATCGTGGAACGGCATATCTTTCAATTCCGATGTAAAAATGGAACAGGGAACATTATTAAATAATACTATTGTAAAATTTTTAGATAAAATTATTCATATGGATTTAAAAATTATTCATTCTACTTATATTAATAATGACGGAAAATTCAGGATCGGATGCTATATAAACAATATTTCGGAAAAAGACAGGGATAACTTGATTAACTTTATTTTAAGGATAGAAAGACAAAATATAAAAAATGCCGATTAACTAAGTAATAATACAAGAAAATAGCATATATTATTTCTTATCGATAAAGGTTAACGGGAATATCGGACTGAAAAATGCGCCGGACATTTATATAACGTTTAAATCGAATGCTTTTTTGAAAAATATTTCGGCTTCCTCGGATTTACCGGAATTTTTTAGGCATCTTGCATATTCGTAAGGGTACCTGGGGTTATTGGGGTTGTAAGCCATGGCGCGCTGAAAATACCTCAGCGCTTTATCGTACAGTTCGTATATTTTTCCTCTCATTTCTTCGCCGTAAACATAGCCGTACATGTTTTTAGCGCCTTTAGATTCCGAAAAGTTTTCGCCGCCGCGTATATTTTCTATTTTGCGAAACAGCCCCGATTCGGAATGTCCGTCGCCGATGCCGTTTAATTTAACTGCGTCAGCGGCTTTTATATCAGGGGATTTTCGGGCGTTTTTCTCTTCCGTTTTTAAATCGATGCAGTCGGCAAGTTCGTCCATAATAAAAAGTCCGTTCATAAAGCAGATTTCGTCTTTAGTATAGTATCCGTTAATTTTTTCTTTCCATCCCGAAAGTATTAAAAAAAACTTATCGTATGCTTTATCGAAAAGTTTAGGGTCGAAAGCGGCTTCGTCTCTTTTCGACTTTTCCCGTCTGAATTCCGCAAAAAGGTCGTCTTTGCTTTCCGATTCGTTTCCTAAATCGTTATCAAATCGATATTCCGCATCGTCTTCCGGTTTATCCTCTATATTGTTTGTTATAACGGGAATTTCCCTTGCATATATAAGCAGATTATAAAAAAAAGTTAAAGATTCCGCCTCTTTAATTTCGTATAAAAAGTTGCATAAATTAAACAGATGGGGAATTATATGATTCCTATATTTTGTTTTGGGCGCGGCGCGGAAAAGATCCGCATATGTTTCTATCAAAGCAGGTAAATTTTGCTTATCGTGCTTAGAAAGTTTTTTAAGAGCCTGAATAACAGTCAGATAATAATTGGATAAAAGCGTTTCAAAAAGCATAATGCTTAATTCGCTGTTTGATTCGTTTCTTTTTAAGGCGCCGGCTTCTATTTTTTTTTCAGCTTCCTTTTGTATTTCGGCAATATTATAATTATAACCGCAAGAGTTCAGACTTTTTAAATAGCCGTCGAACGATTCCTTGAATATTTCTACTTGTTTAGCAAGATTTTCAAAATCCAGATTATTTTCTTCTTTATTTTTTTTCATAAATTTATACCCCGTTATTTCTTATATTTTTTTATTTCTTTATTTTTAATTTAACGCTTAATAGTGCTAGTCGCAAGATCGCCTATAAAATTAATTAAAGCCGTTTTCGATACCGATTTTTCTGCGGCATCTTCCGTTTTTAAAGCAAGAAGCCTTAATTCTTCGCCTGTTTTGCGGTCTATAAAAAGGAGTTTCATATCTTCCTTAGTATCTTTCAGCATCGCTAAACGCATTGAGGTATTAGATTCGATATCTAATTTTATATCGTTAAGCATTATTTTATCGTTTAAATCTAATTTGCTTATGTCGGTTAAAAGTTTCTGCATAATTTCTTTGTTATATATCATAAGTTTGCCGTCGTTTCGGTCTTCGCCGTCTTTAGAAATATTATCGGCGGAATCGCTATTGAAACGCCTGAGCCCCGACGTATTTTCAAAATATTTCTCCCTGTAATATCCCGTATTTTTATCGATTAAAACTTTATAAGCATCTGCAAGCCGGTGCTTGTCATCGCTAAGCGCTATAAGATTGGCGACGTTTTCCCTTCCATCGTCCTGCAGTTGGTTGATATGATGAATTTCTATCCTTCCCGCTATTTCTCCTTTTTCATAATCTCTTAATCCGTTTAAAAATTCCATATCCCTTATTTTTACATAATGCATAATTTTTTGCCAGTTATGAATCGATTCTATTTCTAAAATTTTTTTATCGTTTACCGTTACTTTTAAGTTTTTGAAGCCGTCTAAAGTATCTTTATACTCCTTTAATCTTCCTAAAGAGGGATTTTTACCGAATTCTTCGCCTGCGTCCGCATAATCCTTTTTAAATTTGTAAGCCGAAGGCGTTTCGGTTATAGAGTATCTTATTTGGCTCAACTTTCCGGAGGCATTATCCGTTAAGTTTATTATTCCGGGGGCGGCGTTTTTTGCGCCTATGGCGATATCCGGCTTGATACGGGGAATTTTTTGTTTTAAATCGAAATAATTTTCAAGTGTAAATTTTGACAGTTTATATTCTTCGTTGAATTTCCGGTCGTGTTTTGCGTAGTTGCCCGCATATTTAGCCGAATTTATATCGTTAAATTTTTCCGAGGACATTATTATGTTTTTAACCGTTATATTTCTTCCGTACGGAGTCATAGAGCTGAAAGAAGCTCCCTGAACTTCGACGAAACTGTTTTTTAAAAACAGGTCGTTAAAATTGCTTTTAACGTCTTTGTCTATAAAACCGTATGTGTTTAATAAAAAATTTTCGCTGTTTTTTACTATAAAACCGGAATTTAAAAGCGCTTTTATTTCATTTTCGCCTTTTGAAATAGCTCTCTCTTTTATTATATCTTTATTATTTTGATTTAAATTTCGAATATCTAAACTTCCGTCCTTTGCCGCCGAATTTATTGTCTGTCTTTTAGGCTGAAAAGCCGTTTTATTCCACAGGTTTAATTCCATAAGATATTCTCCTTAAAAATGTTTTATATTTAACAATATATCAAATTAATGTTACGGTATTATGACAATAATGTTACGATTCGGTTAAATTTATGTTAAAAATATGTTAAAAAAAACTTCCGTATATGATATGATATGAAGTTGCGAGGATTTATAAAATTATGGATAAAAAAAATAAAAAACTAGATATCTACATTTTCAATACGCTTTCCCTTTCAAAAGAGCTGTTTAAGCCGATAAACGAAGATAAAGTCTTAATGTACGTGTGCGGAATTACGGCTTACGACCTGTCTCATATCGGACATGCAAGGGCATATATTACTTTCGATATAATTTATCGTTTTTTAAAAAGCGTCGGTTATAACGTAATATACGTCAGAAATTTTACCGATATAGACGATAAAATTATAAAAAAAGCTAATGAAGAAAAAAAGACTACCGAGGCGGTTTCTTCAAAATATATAGACGAATATCATAAAGATATGGATGCGCTTAGCGTTTTAAGCCCCTCTTACGAACCCAAGGCGACCGAGACTATTCCGGAAATGATAGAAGTTGCTTCCAAGCTGATAGATAAAGGCAACGCATACGAGATTAACGGCGACGTATTTTTCAGGGTGAATTCGTTTAAAGATTACGGCAAGCTCTCCCATAAAAATATCGACGAATTAATTGCCGGTTCAAGAATTCCGGTAAACGAAGAAAAAGAAAACTTTTTGGATTTTGCTTTATGGAAAAAGTCAAAAGAAGGAGAGCCGAGCTGGGACAGTCCATGGGGTAAAGGAAGGCCGGGCTGGCATATAGAGTGTTCAGCCATGAGTATGAAGTTTCTCGGCGAAAGCATAGATATACACGGCGGAGGTTCCGACCTTATTTTCCCTCATCATGAAAACGAAATTGCCCAGTCGGAAAGCTATACCGGAAAAAATTTCGTGAATTACTGGATACACAACGGCTTCGTAAATATAAACAGCGAAAAAATGTCGAAATCCCTTAAAAACTTTGTTACAGTAAGAGAAGTACTGGAAAAATTTCATCCTGAAGCGTTAAGGCTTTTCTTTATGTTTACCCATTACCGGTCATTTATAGATTTTTCTTACGAAGGAATAGAAAGCGCAAGGCAGAGCCTGCTCAGGCTTTATCAGGCGGTAAATCTTTATAACGAATTTAAAAAATTGACGGACGAAAAGCGCATAGAAATAAAAGACGCAAATGAAAAATATGAAGGTTTTAAAACTGAAAACAGCGTCTCAGCCGACGACGGCAATAACGGCAGGACAGTTAAATGTAAAAATCCGGAAAATATCGAAAGGTATATATCTCTATTCTACGCTTCTATGGGCGACGATTTTAATACCGCCAAAGCTTTATCGGTTATATTCGACCTAGTCAGAAAAACCAATAAGATTATAAAAGACGCTATGGCGCAAAATTTTATCGAAAGGGCGGATTTAACCTTTTTAGATTCCGCTATGATTTTAATGAATCATTCTCTTCCCGATATATTCGGAATTTTAAACGAAGACCCGAAGTTATTTATAGAATCTAATTCCGCGCCGGTAAACTATGAAGACGGTACAACGGGGGTTTCGCCGGCTGTCGCTATCGGCGCCGAAGAGATTGAAAAACTTATAGAACGGCGGAACGCATTGCGCAAGAGCAAAGAGTACGCCGCGGCTGACGAGATAAGAAAATCGCTTTTAGAAAAAGGGGTAACTCTGGAAGATACTAATTTTGGGACTACTTATAAAATAATCGGCGTAAATTGAGTATAGGGGTAAATTGATTATGAACGTCAAGGAAATGGCGGAAGAATTTTTAGCCTGTCCGAAATGCCTCGGCAATCTCATTTATAAAGAGATTGAGGAAAAAGAAATACTTATATGCAAAAATTGCAGGGTTTACTATCCGGTAGAAGACGAAATCCCTATTCTATTGATAGAAGACGCAAAAAGTATAGACGAACTAAAAGTCGGCGCCGATGAAAATATTTTCTAAATTAAAAAGTTTTTATTTCTTAAATTCACATTTTTTTAAATCGCTGAAACGGTTTGATGCCGATATTTCTTTACATAGCACAGAGTTTGACGGAACGGAAAGGGCGGGAAAATCCGTACGAAAAAGAATATGGATTTATGCCGAATCTATCGGCGAGTTCAGAATTGCGGTTTACGTGGCGGATATAATCGGACGGATATTTTCCGAAAAAAACGGCGGCGCCGAGCCGCCGCTTTTTTTTATAAGTTTTAAAACGTTTTCGACGCTTTCGGTCGCGCAAAACCGTAAGGACGGCGAAATATTATATTTTTTTCACCCTTTCCTGCCGGCAAGAGCGGTTTTCAAAAAATATATAAACTCCGTAAAACCGGATTATTTTATATCCGTTCAGCACGCCGTTTCTAAAAAATTAATAAAAGAGCTTTTAAATTTCGGGTTTAATTCAAATTCAAAACTTAAATTAATTTTTACAGGTATTTCGGTTTCCGATTTTAAAAAAATGAATATAAATGGTGAAAGCGAAATTCCAAATAATGTTTTTCTTTCGTCTGCGATTTCGTTAAATTCAGGAGGAATAGACGTTAAATCTGAAGTTTTGCCGCTGTCCTTAAAATATATCTCTTGTATTGGAGCCGATAAAGTTAATAAAATTGAAAAAGTTGAAAAATTTAATAGAGGTGAAAACTTAGAGGTTAAAATTATATCTTTCGTTTCGATACATAAAAAAGAATCTATATATATATTGAAAATTTTAAAAGAAATAGCGTCTGAAGAAAAACTTCCCAAAAACTTACTTTTAAAGTTTATTTTAGTTCCGAGAAATATTAAAATTGCCGGCATGCTTTTTAAAATAGCTTCCGATGCCGGTTTTAAGGCTGTTTATTATGGTTTGGGAAAAATTGAAAATCCAAATAATTTAAGTAAATTAAGAAATCTAAAAGAATATGGTTTAGAAGTTTTTTTAAATTCAAAAGAAGTCAACGTTTTAATAGTAGAACGTTACGGCATATTAAATAAACTATATCCAGTTTCCGATATAGTTTACGTAGGCAAAAGCCTCTTTGCAACAGAAAGCGGCGGACATAATATTCTTGAACCGGCCGGATACGGCAAGGCTGTCGTTACGGGCAAATATGCCCTGAATTTTATGGATATAACCGGCGAAATGGCGAAGAATAAGGCTTTAATTTTAACGGATGAAAAAAATATTAAAGAATCTATATTAAAACTCATAGAAGACGATAATTTAAGAACGAAAACCGGAAGAAACGGATTAGATTTTTGCTTAAAAAAGAAGGAAGAATTTGAAGAATATTTTAAGAAATACCTGGCTGCGATGTTGTGACAGCGCCGGAATTGAATTACAGCGCTGTAATATCAAAATGCGTCGGGGACAGAATTTAATTCTGTCCCCGTAATGCGGAAAGGAAATTATGAATATATTTTTATTTGTAGTATCGACGAGAATTATTTTAATTTTAATCCTGATTTTATTGATTTTATTTTATTTCTGGATAAAATTTTTTAAATTAAAAATCGATTTTATAAACCGCAAGAGCGAAAACAGAAACAGGTTTAAACTTAAAGAGATTAACGGAATAATACATTTTCATACGTTGTATTCCGACGGGTCTGGACGCATCGAAGATATCATAAAAACTGCTAAAGAACTTAAAGCGGATTTTCTCGTTTCGTCCGACCATAACACGCTTAAACCGAAATCTGACGGATTGGAAGGTTATTATGACGGACTTTTTTATTTTGCCGGAGAAGAAATTAATACGGAATTTGGACATTTTCTTGCCTTAGGTATCGAAAAAGAGATAAAAAGAGGTAAATATAAGGACGTTTTGTCGGAAATAAAAAAGCAAAACGGAGCGGGGATTATATGTCATCCGCATAACTGGTGGACGCCGTGGAAAAATTTTAAAGTAAAAGGATACGACGGCATAGAGATTATAAACTTAGATTCACAATGGCGCGGCATGAATCCTTTATACATGATTGCCGTAATTTTTACTTATAAAATAAATTCTTTTTATGCTCTTCATTTTTTGTCGCATAAACCGGTAAAAACGATAAAATTTTGGGACTCGGTTCAGAAACACAAAAATATGAAAACGGGCATAGCGTCTGCCGACGCTCATTCAAACGTTAAGGTAACGAGAAAAAAACGCGTTAAATTTCCTAAATATTCGGAGCTTTTTTCCGTAGCAAGAACCCATGTTTTTCTTGACGATAAGCCGTCGGGCAAAATAGGTGAAGACAAAAAGAAAATAACGGAAGCGATAAAGAACGGAAGATGTTTTTTTGCTTTCGACATGTTCGGTATCCCAAAAGGTTTTTATTTTGGAGCAGAGTCTTCGGACGGGAAAAAATATTTCAGCGGCGATTACATAAACGCCGCCGAAATTAAAGATATCGAAAAAGTTAAAAGCAATACAGGCGGAAATATAGACAAAAACGATAAAAAAAATGTTATAATATTTGCGGGAATAGACATTAACGGTAAGAAAAATCCTTATAAAATAAATTTATTTAGAAACGGCGGAAAAATATTTTCGTCGAAGAATACCGACCTGATTTATGAAATAAACGATTTTTCAAAAGAACATAAGTCAGAGCCTAAGCCCGATTTTTACAGAGTGGAAATAGACGTTTATTTCGGGCGCAAAAAAATAACGTATCTTTATTCAAACAATATAGAAATATACGGATGAGATAGATTATGAGCAATGCTAACGATAATTTAAAGGCGGACTTAAACGCCGCAGATATTGAAAAAATAGACAGAGAATTTGTCTGGCATCCTTTTACGCAAATGGCGGATTGGGAAAAAGAACGCAACCTTTTAATCGAAAGAGGCGAGGGCGTTTACCTTTACGATATTCACGGAAACAGGTATATTGACGGAGTATCGTCCTTATGGGTAAACGTTCACGGACACAATAATCCGGAAATTAATTCTGCGCTTAAAGAGCAGATAGATAAAATAGCGCACAGCACGCTTTTAGGGCTTGCAAACGTGCCGTCGGCGATTCTTGCCGAAAAACTTGTAGAAATAGCGCCTAAAAATCTTAAAAAAGTTTTTTATTCCGACTCCGGTTCGACCTCCGTTGAAATTGCCATTAAAGTAGCTTTTCAGTACTTCAGGCAAAAAGGGCCTAAATATAAAGACAAGAAAAAAATAATAGCCGCCACCTCGGCTTATCACGGAGATACCATAGGAAGCGTTTCGGTAGGAGGAATAGGGCTTTTTCATTCCATATATAAACCCCTGTTGTTTGATACGATAAGAATAACTTATCCCTACTGCTACAGATGCCCTTACGGTTTACAATATCCGGACTGCGCTTTGCACTGCGCAAAAGAAGCCGAAAAGATAATCAAAGTGCATGCGGAACAGTCCTGCGCTTTAATTATAGAGCCTATGATACAGGGTGCATCGGGGATGATAACTATGCCTGTAGGATATTTGAAAAAAATAGAAAGGGCATGTAAAGATAACGGAGTTTTGCTGATATTGGACGAAGTCGCTACAGGTTTCGGCAGGACGGGAAAAATGTTCGCCGCATTCCATGAAAATGTTTTGCCGGACGCAATGTGTATGGCAAAAGGGATTACCGGCGGCTATCTTCCTATGGCGGCTACTTTGTTTACGCAGGAAATTTACGACGGGTTTCTCGGAAAACACGAAGACAATAAAACATTCTTTCACGGACATACTTACACAGGGAATCAGCTTGCTTCAGCCTGTGCAGTAAAATCTATCGAACTTTTCAAAAAAAACGACCTTTTAAATAAAATGAAACCGGTTCTTAAACGTTTTAACGAGTTTTTGAAACGGTTTCATGACCTTAAACACGTCGGAGACATAAGAAATATAGGACTTATGGCGGGAATCGAATTAGTTAAAGATAAAGAGACCAAAGAGCCGTTTGCCGAACATGAAAGAATAGGGCATAAAGTTATTTTAAAAGCAAGAGAGAAGGGCGTCATCATAAGACCTTTAGGCGACGTAATAGTCTTAATGCCCCCGTTAGTTATAGACGAAAAAACCCTTGAAACCCTTTGCTCAGTCGTTTACGAATCTATCGAAACGGTAACTTCAAATAAATAATAATATAAATATTTATAATACGCGTATGAATTTAAACTCTTTAAATAAAGGTTATATAGGGGTATTTTTTTCCTGGGCGTTGGCCGCAGGGCTTTTTTACCCCGGAATTATTTTTTTAATGTTTTTAGAGTCGTGCGCTATTCCTGTTTCTTCGGAAGTTGTTTTAATGGTTTCCGGTTTTCTTTCCGGAGAAGGCAAAATAAATTTTTATCTCGTTGTTTTAAGCGCCACGGTTGGAACTTTGGCCGGTTCGTCTCTGCTTTATTATATAGGCAAAAAAGGTGGAAGGCGTATAATAGAAAAATACGGAAAATATTTCTTGGTAAATAAAAAAGACCTTGAAAAAGCCGAAGTCTGGTTTAAAAAATACGGTTCTATAACTGTTTTTATCGGCGTATGCCTTCCGGTTATTAAAACTTATATCGGTTTTCCTCCGGGCGCTTCCCTTATGAATTACAAAAAATTTGCCGTTTATATCGTCATAGGCTCGCTTATATATAACGCTGCCGTCGCCTATCTCGGCTTAGTAGTCGGACGAAATATTAACCTTTTCATTCCGTATTTTAAAAAATTCGGCATTATTCTTATAGCGGCCGTTATAATGCTTATAGTTATATATTTATACAGGCATATAAAAGAATCAAGATAATATTAATTCTTTAACTATACAATTTTACAAAAAACGCCTCTTGAATATATTATAATGATTAGAAAAAAATCGCACCCTGCGGCTGTAGGACGTTTCGCTACCTACGGCGAAATAGTTAAGAATTTTACCGTTCGCATTGCGGACAGCGGCGAAATTGCCGATAGAGTCGGCGGCGGAATTACATCGCCGGCTTTGTTAAAAAACGTAAAACTTTCTTATATTATTGTGTTATATTTAGTATCTTTAATTACCGCCATAATTTTGACGCTGTTTTTAAATACCGTATCCGGATTTACGTTAACGATAGAATATATTTTACTGTCGGTTTTTATTTTTTTCATATTATACTTTACGATAAATAAAATAAAAAGTTTAAAAAACGAAATAAACGGAGTTGCTTCTGCCAAAAACGATGAAATAAAAAACTTTTCAAAAGAAGAAAAATCTTTCGACCTGGGTATTTTAAAAACTTCGGCAGGTAAAACAGGTAAGGCGGGAACGGGCGGTAAAAAATATCCGGACGTCGTTATTGGACTCGACGAGAAAAAAAGATACGAACACATGTTAATAGTTTCGCCGACCGGAGGAGGAAAAACTTCCAACTATATAATCCCCGGAATTATTTCCGATGCTTCGTCATCCGGTATATCGGTTTTTGCGGTAGATATAGACAGCCCCTATTTATACGAAGCGGTTAAAAAAGACTGGAAAAAAGCCGGCAAAAGAGCAGTATTGTTCGACCCTTATGCGGAATTTTACGAAGATTCGGTAAATTTTAATCCGCTGACCGATAAAAACGGCAAACCTTTAGCAGACGATAAACTGTTAAATATTGCTTCCATGCTTTTTCATGCCGATAAAAACGAGATAAAAGGCGGCGACGTCCATGCCCATAAATATTATGCAAGAAGGTCTGCAGACCTGTTTTATGCCGTTCTTATTTATTTAAAATACAGATATGAAGGCGGTTATTTCGACCTTTTTACGGTTAAATCGTTTTTTGAAAGAGGAGTTAAATTTATCGAAAACGAAACCGTAAAATTTAAAGGAGAAAACGAAAAGAAAATAAAAAATTTATTTAATAATTTTTTAGAACTTCCCGTTTACGAAAGGGCAAAAGTAATAACCGACGTATTAAATAATTTAGATTTTTTAAACGATACGAAAGTCGGAAAATATTTTAAAACTAAAGATAAGAATAAAAATAACGATAAAGATAACGAATGTTTTAATTTAGAAGACTTTTTTGCCGAAGATACCTTGTTTATAGCAGGCATTCCGAAAGAAAAATTAAATTCTGGAGGAGACAGGCTGATATCTTTTATTACGCAAATGTTTATAAACGGAATATACGAAAACAGAAGAAGCGGTTTAAGGAGCGTCGATGACGCCAAAAACGGCGGCGAAATTAAAGATGCCGGACGCAGTTTTTTCGTTTATCTCGACGAATTTCCTGTTTTAACCTTGAACGATTTCGATACGGAACTTGCAAATTTAAGGAAAACAAATACCGGCGTATGCATAACGGTTCAGGATATAGCATTTTTAAAGGAACATTACGGCGATACGGCTTTAATTGCGTCGAATATCGGAACCCATATCGTTATGGGTCATGCCGGCTGGGAAACCTGCAAATATTATTCCGAAATGTCCGGCGAGCGCTACGTATTGCATAAAGAATTTTTAAAAAAACATATCAATGACTTAGATTTCGGCGAATCCCCCGTAGCTTCAGGTTTATATCCTTTAATTTCACCTGACGAATTAAAAAATATGGATAGAAATTCCGTTTTTGTTTACACTAAATACGCAAACCCTTTTATATTGAGTCTGCCTTATAACTTACCTTAATCCTGTATAGCAAAAAAGAAAAAGGCGTTAAAGAAAAAAAGAAAAAGGTGTCAGATTAATTTTACGCAATATATTGTATCGTTCATTGTTTCTTTTCGTATGCGTAAAATAAAATCTGACACCTTTTTCTACAAAGATTTTCGTAAATTTATTTCTGCATATTTATTGCGGAAATCATGGT
>SHMQ01000026.1 GCA_008534395.1 Candidatus Acidulodesulfobacterium acidiphilum | reverse complement strand
GAGCCTGAATCGAAAAGTATTCGTTTTATGTATTTTAATTCTTTTTCCGGCTGATTTAACGTCTTATAATAAGACGCCAAAAATTTTAAAGATTTCAATTCAATTTTTGGGTAGCCTATTTCCAGCGCCGCATTTTTAAGATATTTAACGCCTTTTTTATCGTTTTGTCCTATTAAAGACATCCCGTAATAAGCCAATCCGTTTTTATAATAGTATCCGGTGCAGTATCCGGAAGATTTCGCAAAATAGTTTTGAGCCGCGGAGTATTTTTGCTTATCGTACGCTATTATTCCTGCATAGTAAGATTTGAAACACGATTCTTTCTTTTTTAAGGAAAATAAATTTTTTATATCCAATATTAAAAGCGCGCGGGAAAAATTTTTTTTATGATTGATAAGATAATTTAAATAAACCGTTTTGAAATAACCGCTTCTTTTTTTTAAAAATTCAGATTTTTGCAAAATATTTTTAACGTGGTCTGTATCGTAAAGTTTGTCGGCATTTTTAAAGACTCCGCAAGAAGCGTAAGATAAAGTCAAATATACGAGCGACCTGTCGTATAGTTTGCTTCTTTTTTTACTTTTAGTTAAAAGAAAATCGAAATCACGTATGGAACGCCTGTAGTTTTTTAAATTAAAATCGCATCTTGCCATATAATATATAACATCATAAATATATTTATAGTCCGGATTTCTATAAATTACTCTCTGAAAATAAGGTTTTGCCAAGAAAAAATTTTTTTCTTTAAAAAGAACTTTTCCGGTAAGGAAATAGACGCCGGAATATAATTTTTTCCCCATTTTAAAGTTATTTAATATGTATTTAAGATTCATGTGCGCATTGTAATAACTGCTGGTTCTATACTCTTTTAAAGCTTTTTCGTACAGCCGTTTAGCTTTTGAAGGGACTGCGGCAGTTTTAGCGTTTGCGCCGAAAATAAAAAAACTTTGCGCAAAAACGGAAAATATGAGAGCAATATATATAAAAACGATTTTATTTTTTATTTTTTTTATTTTTTTCATATCTTTTTAATTTTTCTATTAAAGTAGTTCTGTTAAGTCCCAGCATTTTTGCCGCTTTTTCCTTTACGCCTCCGGAAATTTTCATAGCTTTTTCAACAATTTCTCTTTCCGCAGATTCCATTTTTTCTTTTAAATTAATTTGAAAAGGTTCTTCGTCAAACCGCGTTATATTTTTTTCGCCTATATTTAAATTTTCTGTACGTCCTTGAAGTAAACTTTCGGAATGGACGATATTATTTGATTTTTTTAAATATTTATCGGGAATATCTTTTTCGGTTATCAAGCCGCCTTCGTTTAATACTACCAGCATTTCCATTAAATTTTCAAGCTCCCGGACGTTGCCCGACCACGGATAGTTTAAGAGTATGTAGAAAGCATCTTCGGAAATTCCGTAAACCGAGTCGTTCTGGTACTCGCCGAATTTTTTTAAAAAATAGTATATAAGAATAATAATATCCACCTTCCTTTCTCTTAAGGGCAGAAGATGAACGGGTATTACGTTAATTCTGTAATAGAAATCTTCTCTGAATAGATTTTTAGCAATAAGTTCTTCTAAATTTTTATTAGTGGCGGAAATGATTCTTACGTCTATTTTTTTTGTTTTTACCGAACCTACCGGCTCTATTTCTCTTTCCTGAATAACTCTTAGTAGTTTTACTTGGAGAGAAGGGCTCATATCGCCTATTTCATCCAAAAACAGCGTCGATTTATCCGCAAGGTCGAATCTGCCGAGCTTGTCGGTAAACGCTCCGGTAAAGGCGCCTTTTTTGTATCCGAACAGTTCGCTTTCCAGAAGTCCTTCCGGAAACGCTCCGCAATTTACCGATACCATAGGGCGTTCGCTTCGCTTGGATTTATCGTGTATCAATCTTGCGATCAGTTCTTTCCCCGTGCCTGATTCTCCGGTAATAAGAACCGAACTTTCCGAAGGCGCGATTCTGCAGATTTTTTTTACGACCTCGGCGATATGCTCCGAAATTCCGTAAATATTGACGCCGGTATCTTTAACATCTTCATTTTCGGCGGATAAATCTTCAAGCAGGGTGGATTCTTTATCGATAAAAGCGTTGTAGCGCTTCTTTTTGAAAATTTTAGCGTCGATAAACCTTTCGTAAGCCAATTTTTCGATATTTCCCGAATGAATTACGTGGTCTATATTATGTTTTATTAAAAAAATCACGTCCCGCTCATCTAATTTGTTTAAGTTTTCTATATAAACATAAAGTTTAACGTTTCTTTTCGGTTTTATCGCCGATATTTCTTTTATGCAATTTTCGTCGTATTCGGTTATAATGTAAGTATTACTGTTGAAACTGCGCGGCAGGTTTTTGAAACCGGCGGCTACGGCGATATTGTCTTCCGGCAAAGTCCGCGAGAGAGCTTTTTTTATAGTTTCTGCCGTTTTTTTTTGTTCAGACAATATATAAACTAAATATTCGTTTTTTTCCGTTTGACTAATATTATTCATATTATTTATAATTTATATACTATGCTGACTATAATAATAGATGGATACAATTTTATTTTCAACTCTTACTTTAAAGTTAGTTTTAAATCCGACGAACTTCAAAAGCTAAGAGAAGAGACGATAAATTTTTTATCAAAATATTATAATGTAAAAAAGAATAAAGTGGTAGTGGTTTTTGACGGATACAATACCGACGAACCTTTGGAGTCGAAATACAACCGTCAAAATATTGAAGTGGTGTATTCAAAAAAAGACGAAAAAGCGGACGACGTTATAGTAAGGCTGTCTAAGAGCATAAAGGGCAGTTTATTGGTAGTAACTAACGATAACGGTATAAGGCGCCGAGTTTCAAATGCCGACTGTTCCTGCTTGGATATCGACGAGTTTGTAAAATTAGCCCGCGGCATTATCGAAAACGGCGAAAACCGTCTGTATGAAGAAGATGACGACGATGCAGAAAGAAGAACCGGCGGCGCAAAAAAAGGCAATCCTCATAAACTTTCAAAAAAAGAAAGATTAAAAATAAAAAAGATTAAAAAACTTTAGTAAACATATTTTTTATTCTTTCTATCTGAGTAGAAATTTTTGCGTCTATTTCACCGAAATCCGTCCTTATAACGACGTTTCCGGATTGAACGTTTTTATCCTGAATAAAATCCGTGTCTGCTTCCTTCGACAAGAAATCTTTTAAGGCATCGGGGTTTTTATTCAATGCTTTGTAATCTTCGGGATTAAGGCATATAGTAAAATTTACGGCATCGGAGGACTTATTGATTGCGGACGCTATTATATTAAACAACACGCCGTCGTCGGCCGCTATTTTTGATTTAGTTATCGTTTCGGCGATTTTTATCGATAGGTTTACTACATCTTCTTTAACGTCTTCGTATAGCTCGTTCTTAAACTGCTTTATGGATTCAGCGGCGGAAAATATATTTTTAACGCTTTCTTCCATTGATTTTAATGCTTCAGATTTGCCGCTTTCAAAGCCTTCGGCATATCCTTTTTGTTTTGCAGATTCGAAAACGGAATTTTCTTTTTCTTTAAACTCTTTTTCCGTTTTATTTTTATAATCTTCGATATAAGAAATTATATATTTTTGAAGGGAAGACGGTATTGATTCCAGAGCCGATACAAGTTCGGCGTTTTCTTTCGCGCTCGATTCTTCTCCTCTCAGAACGTTGGCTAAGATGGTTTTTTTGCCGTCGTATAAGGTTTGGCCCTCCATATTTAATTCGTAATCTTTAAGGATTTTACTCATACTAATTTTTCGCTTTCGCTTTTTACGGCAAGGCTTATTTTGCCTTCGTCTTCAAGCCTTCTTGCTACCTTTAATATTTCGTGCTGGACTTTTTCGACTTCGGAAAGTTTTTTAGGTCCCATAGCTTCGAGATCGTCTTTAATCATTTCCTGAGCTCTTTTTGAAACGTTTGCAAGAATTTTGTTGTTAAGTTCTTCGGAAGCCGTTTTTAAAGCAAGGACTATCTGGTCGTGAGAAACTTCTCTTAAAATAAGTTGCATGGATTTATCGTCTACGCTTGCAAGGTCGTCGAAAGTAAACATTAATTCCCTGATTTTTTCGGCTTCTTCTTTGTCTAATTTTTCAATGTCGGCAAGAATAGGTTCTTCTATGGATTTATCCATATTGTTTAAAATATCCGCGACTACGCGGACGCCCCCAACCAATTTGCTCTGCGTGGAGCCTGTAGATTTAAGCTGTTCCTGAAGCACTTCGTCTAAATCTTTGATAACCCCCGGCGGTACTCTTTCTAGTTTTGAAAGCCTAAAAACTACCTGAGACCTGATGGAAGAAGGCAGAAGCCCTATTACTACGGCGGCAGAAAGAGATTCTAAGTGTCCAAGAATTAGGGCGATGGTTTGAGGATGTTCGTTTTTAACGAAATCGGCTATAACATGAGGGTCGAGCCACTTTAAAGTCTGCAGGCCTTCTTCTTCGATTGGTCCGTGAAGATTATCTAATATTTTTTTTGCTTTGTCCGGGTCAAGCGATTTTGCTATTAAATTTTTTACGTAATCGTCGCCCCTTACTATCAGTCCCACCTTTGAAAAATTAGAGTTAAAATCCTTAAGTATATTTTCGGACTCTTCTTTTTCGATAGTCGGAAGGTTATCCATATACTTGGTAATTTTTTGGATTTCCATAAGTTCTAATCTTTTAATGATTTCCGATGCCGCGTCTTCGCCGACTGAAACCAAGAAAACCGCCGCTTTTTCGGGTCCGGATAATCTTCTTGCCATTTATATTTCCCTTCCGGTATCTTTTAATAAATTTCTTACGTAATTGACCGCGGCGTCGGGGTCGGATTTTACTATATTTGACGCCACATTTTTAACGTCTGGTTCCGGCGGCGCAATAGATTCCTGTTTTATCTGCGCAAGCGCTTCCAGCCTTTCTTCTTCTGAAGAACGTGCGTTTCCGTGCGATTCGTAAGCAGTTATGTAATGCATCAACGGCCTTAAAATAATTAGAATTAGCAATATAACGCCTATCAATATAACGCCGTATCTTATTATTTCTCCAAGATTAGATTTTATCAGCTTTGCGAAGGTTTTTTTAGGAGGCGCCGATATTTTATAGCTTATTTTTTTAAAAGGAATATTAGCCACGACGACTTTATCTTTTGCCGTCTTAGAATAACCTATTGCCGTTTTTACTATATTTTTAAAAAGACTCATTTCGGATGAGCTTCTGGGAATATATCGTTCGGCAGTTTTACCTTTAGCCGATTTGATTTTTTTATAAGTTCCGTTGACTAATACGGAAGCGTAAACTCTTTTAATAGTTCCCACGGGGTAGGATATTTTTTCTATTTTTTTAGATACGTCGTAGTTTGTGGTTTCTTTTTTTACCGTATGAACGCTTGGTTTTCCTACAGGTATAGGAACCTTTCCCGGCGGCAGGTTTGATTTTGCGCCCGGAATACCCTGAGGCTTTAATGCTCCGGTAGAAGAAGATTTATACGTCTGCTGGGATACTATGGCGGTAGTATTAGGATTATAAGTCAGTTTAGATTCTACTTTTTTTGCGAAATCGACCTTAACGTAAACTTTAGACGTTACGTTTCCGGCTCCTACCACAGGTATTAACATTGAATTAATTTTACTTTCCAAGCCTTTTTCTATTTTACGGACATAGTTTAACTGATTTACCGTATATGCGAAAGAACTTTTCGTAGGAATAGAAAGTACCTTCCCTTCCGTATCCACTATGGTAATGTTTTTAGGTTTTAAACTTTCTACGGCGCTTGCGACTAAATGAATTATTCCGTTTACCTGCATTTTGTCGAGCGTCATTCCCGACCTTAATTTGACGATTACCGACGCTTTTGCCGGCGTCCTTCTCGTAACGAAAACGGATTGTCTCGGCAGTACTATAAGCACCCTCGAATATTTAATGCTGTTAATCTGGTCTATAGTTCTTTCAAGTTCGCC
>SHMQ01000025.1 GCA_008534395.1 Candidatus Acidulodesulfobacterium acidiphilum | reverse complement strand
TCGTCGGGTTTCGGCGGGCAGGGGTCGTTCGGCGAAATGCTCGGTAACTCTATAAGCGGCTTGTCTAATGCCGCTTCTTCCGTTTCGGACGGCGGTCAAAATCAAGGCGGAGCGTTTCAGTCTGCAGGCGGAGCGTCTAATGTTTACGGAGGCGGTCAGGCAGGCAATACTGCCGAAACATCGACACCTGTTTCGTCAACGGGTCAACAACTTAATAACGGCGCGAATGCTGTCGGCAATAATAACGGCGCTCAGACGGAAAACAATATAAGCGGAAGTTCGCCGAATAATGGTAACGGTTATCAGGCGGGTCAGCCTGTAAATAATAATAATACCGGCGGCGGACATTCAAACGCTGACATAGGCAAAAGCGCCGCAAAAATTTCCGCTTCTAACGGCGATTCATCGCAGGTTTCAAGCAAAAATGGGAATACGGAACATACGTCCAACGATTCCTCTAAATCCTATAAAACCGCTTCGGAAAAAGGCGGAAATACCGTACTAAACGGTAACGCTAATATTCGCGACGAACGAAACGTTTATTTCATAGGAAATACGAATATTAATTTTGCAGGACAATTACCCTCAGCAAAAAAAATAGACGTAAAATCGGGCGGTACGGGTGGAAACGGAAACGCATCGGAAGGCGCAAATTCAAAATCAAAGCATGATGTAAACGTTTCACTCTTAAACGCAAACGGGACGCAGGTATCGGACGGAGGTTCCAATGCCGGAAATATCGGGAGCAATTATTCAGGTATAAATGCGCTTGCGGATAACGTTAAAAATATTAACGGCAAAGACTATCAGGCTTCGGTACGTAATAACTCAGCAGCAGTTTCCGCAGACGGTTCATCGTCTAAATCATCAGACGTTGCTGCTAATAAAATTACCTATAACCAAATTATTACGGACAAAACCGCCGCAAACAAAGCAAACCCTAATTCTAATACCGCCGATGCAAATAAAATTAATATTTTTAATGCAAACGCCGCAAATAACGGCGTAAAAGCCGATGTAAATATGAGCGTTATAAACGCTCAAAACGCAAAAACGCTGAACGAGGATATTAAAAATAATGCTCTTAATTCAGAAAGTATTAAAAATTCGTCCAGCGCAGGTTTATCGCTTTCCGGTTCAGCGGTATCTTCCGGAATTAACTCTGCCGGCAGTTTAAAAGCCGGAGATTCCGGTTCTTTATCTTCAAATTTTTTCGGCGTCGCAGGTTCGGCGGTTTCAGCCGGCTCAGGTTCAGATCCGCTTTCCGCTTCCGGCGGAAATTCCGCAGGTTTCAGTTTGACCGGTAACGGCGTGTCGGGACTCGAAGACGATACGGCAGGTGAAACTACCGGTTCTTTAGCGATTAATTCGGTTATGTTTATGTTGAGAAGAAACGTCCAGTCGGCTGTTATTACGTTAAATCCGGCTTCGCTCGGCACGGTCAAAATAAATATTTCATTAAATCCGTCAAATTCTTTAAACGCATTTAATCAAGCGATTTCTTCGGGCGGCTCTATAACGGTCAATATGCTTGCGCAGAATGAAGCGGCAAAAAATGCGCTTCAGGCATCCTCGGATTCTCTGCAGAGCGCCCTTAAAAATCAGGGGTTTTCTACCATAAATTTGAATATAAGCACCGGTTCGGGTTATAATAACGGCAACGGCGGCGGCGCAAACGAGTCTTTCAATAATGCTTTTACTTCTGGCAATGCAGGTTATAATTCCGGATTTTCAAACGGAGGCGCAGAAACGCAAACGGTTTCCGCCGGAACAAACGATTCAAGATACGGCAATCCGAATGCATTAGTAGATTATTTCGTATAAATTATATAAAAGCAGGAATGAATTCTATTCTGCCCCGTCACAAATTAACTATGGCATTTAAATTTCAGAACATATTGAACCACCGAAAAACAATTCTCGATAAAAAATACACCGAACTTTCCGAAGTTCAGAAGAGGGTTGCGCTGATAAATTTAGCTATATTCGACGTTCAAAAATCTTTGGAATCTTTTAAAAAATCTTATTCGGCGCAGGTTGCGGGTATATCTGACATATACGGTTACAATACGCTTGAAACAGGATATAAATCCCTGCAGTATAAGCTGAACGAATTGCTTGCCGAACAGGAATCTGCCGAACGAGAACTTGAAATTAAAAAAAAATCGGTTATTGAAGCTAAAATAGAATATGAAAAAATAAACAAACTTAGAGAAAAGCATCTTGCGATAGATAAAATTAACGAATTAAAAAGAGAAGAAGCCGTAACTTCCGATTTTGCTTCTAACCGTTTCATAAATCAATAAATAAATATATAAAAAATATATAATAATATATAATATATGAAGAAAAAAGTAAGTCTGCATAACGTTCTTTTTATTCCCTTTTTGATATTTGCCGCCGTATTTTTATCTTATTGCTATTGCTGTTTTTCGCCCGTTTCGGCTTATGCTTCAAGCGTTTCCGCGGAAAGACAGGAGATTAAAGTTCTCAAAAATCAGATTAAATCCGAAGTAGAGCAGTTAAAAAAAATTGAATCTAAAATCCATCATATAAAAACCGCTCAGCAGGCTAAAATAAAAAACTTAATACCAGTTTATTCTTCTATGAGTCCAAGAAAAGCCGCCGCTATACTTCCCGGTATAGATAAAAGCGTCGCGATATATATTTTATCGCACATGACCGCAAAAGCCGCTTCCGCTATAATTTCAAGGATGCCGGTTAAATCCGCAATATTTTTCACCAATGCCATAGCTGGAAAATAATATTGATAATTCTAATTATTAAAATATAATAAATCCGCTCCCTTCTCACCCATCCCAAATTAGCTTATACGGCTAAATTCTATTTAGAAATTGCTATTGTATATAAAATCGATTAAAATTAAATTAATTTTAAAAATTTGACGAAAACGAATAACAGCGTCAGAATAATGACGATATCTTAAATGTTATTTAATATATCCATATCGAATTAATTTATAAAATAATCAATAATTCATTGATTTTATTAGATTATTATATTGTATGTTATAATTTTGGATAATATGGCATAGATATTGCATTATCTTTCGTAAGGATATTTGTATAAATTTAATTTTGGAGGCGGTTTATGGCTGATGACAAAAACGGCAAAACTAACAAGGAACTCGGCAATGTCGACGAGGAGATGTCCACTATCTCTCAGATAGAGGCATCCAATAAAAAAGGCGGGAAGAAAAAACTTTTGTTTATCATTGTTCCGCTTCTGCTTATACTCGGAGGCGGCGGTTTTGCGGCTTACCATTTTTTACTCGCCAAAAAAAGCAAAACCACGGTTAATAAACCGGCTGGGCTTTCCAATGTGCAGCCTGGTCCGATGATAAAACTTAAATCTTTTTTGACCAATCTTGCAAACACTAACAGAACCGCTTACGTAAAGGTTTCTATGTCTATAGAATTAAAACCCGGTTCTAACGTAGGCATTTTCAAACAGCTTACCCCTAAGGTAAGAAACCGTATAATCATGATTTTAAGTTCAAAAACGTCAAAAGAAATAGATAGTCCTCAAGGGCAACTGTCTTTAAGGCATCAGATAGCGAGGAGCCTTAATCAGCTTCTTGGAGACGATACCGTAACCGGAGTTTATTTCAATAATTATTTAGTTCAATAAAAATAAAAATATGGCTGAAATATTATCGCAAGACGAAGTTAACGCTCTGCTTAGAGGCATATCTTCCGGCGCGATAGAATCGGAAAAAAAAGAAGAAAATCTTGGCGGTATAAAGCCTTACGATTTAACTTCGCAGGACAGGATAGTCAGGGGCAGAATGCCCACTCTAGAAATAATCAACGAAAGGTTTGCCCGTCTTTTAAGAAACGATTTAACTTCCGCCCTAAGAAAAGTTGCGGAAATAACGTCTACTTCGGTAGATATGCAGAAATTCGGGGAGTTTTTAAAAAATATTCCGCTTCCGACGAGCCTGACTATTTTTAAAATGCCGCCTCTTCGCGGCTATGCTATTTTCGTTTTAGACTCAAGATTAGTGTATAACCTGATAGATATTTTTTTCGGCGGCACTACCGACCTGCACGTAAAAATAGAAGGAAGGGATTTTTCGCCAATAGAAAACAAACTGATAAAAAAAATAACGGATATGGCTTTTAATTCGCTAAAAACTGCTTGGATGCCGGTTTCGCCGATAGACATAGAATTTCAAAGAAGCGAAATAAATCCTCAGTTTGCGACTATAGTTACGCCTACGGAGGTCGTAATTATAAGCAGATTCGAGGTGGACATAGAAGGCGCCGTTTCTAAATTTATGATATGTATACCTTATTCAATGATAGAGCCTATTAAAGAAAAACTTTACAGCGGATTTCAGAGCGAACAGCTTGAAGTCGACCACAGATGGATAGAAAGATTTAAAGAAAGGCTTAAAGAATCGGAACTTAATATAAGGATTGATCTCGGAAAGACGAGCATAAGCTCCCGAGATTTTTTAAAAATAAAAAAAGGCGACGTTATAGTGTTAGACAAAAGAATAGAAGACCCTTTAGTGATCGATATAGAAAATCTGCCGAAATTTATTGCTTATCCGGGTAAACTAAATAATAATCTTGCCGTAAAAATAATTTCCGACATACCGTTGGGTAAAGAGGGCTATTATGAGTGAAGAAAATAAGACCGAAGAATTAGAAAAAAAAGCTGGAGAAGACGCACAGGTTCAAAGCCGGGCGGCAGGTGCAGAAACAGCCAAGCAGGCTGCGCCTTCGGAGGACGAAGACGACAATATCAGCTGGGAGGATGCCTTTAAAGAGGAAGAAGCCGCTAATGCCGGCGCAGGGGCAAATGCTTCGTCCGAAAGCACCGCACCTGCGGAACAAAGCCAAGCGGGCGGCAATAGCGGAACAGCCGTAGTATCTGACGCGGCAGATTTGGGAGTCGAAGATATTAAACCTGCAAAAAATGAAACTGCGCAACCAACTCCTAAGAAACCGGTAAAAAAATTAGAATTTGCATCGTTCGACGAATCCGATAAAACTGCCGAACCGCCAAAAAATTTGGATTTTATTCTCGATATACCTCTTACCATATCGGTAGAATTGGGGAGGACAAAAATGGTTATTAACGATATGCTCCAGCTTGGACAGGGTTCGGTCATAGAACTTGCAAAACTTGCCGGCGAGCCTTTGGATATATACGTTAACGGCAAACTTATGGCGAGGGGAGAGGTTGTTTTGGTCAACGATAAATTCGGCGTCAGGCTGACGGATATTATAAGCCCGGTAGAAAGGGTTAAAAAACTTTAATATGTTTAATATATTTAATATGAATAAAATTAAATCGTTATTTTATACTTTTTGTTTTATTTCCGCGGTTTTGATTTTTTTAGCCGCCGCCTTCAATAAAGCATATGCCGAAAGCGGCTTGACGTTAAAAGGAATTTCGGTTTCGGAAAGCAAAAAAAACAATTCTTATTTTATATGGTTTAGATTTAACGGCAAACCGCAAAACGTTTTAAAAAATATGATTTATAAAAAATACGGCATTGAAGCCGTTTTTAATAATACTGTTTCCTATGGGTCCGCACGGCAATCCAAGTTTGTAAATTTTAAAGGCAGCAGGCTTTTTAAAGCCGCCGAAATTATACCGGCGGGCAATTCGGGATTAGATGCCGTCGTTTATTTTAATAAAAGTATAAAAATAGCACGGAAAAACGTTTTTGCTTCATTTTATCGAAATTATTTGGTTATTAAAATAGTCGGCGGATTTCCCGCCGATATATTTAAAAACGTAGGAAAGAAAAATACCGTCTTGGTAAATAACGCCGCAGACAAAACAAGTAAAGTTAATAAAACAAAATCGAAAAATAATCTTAAACCCTCTGCCGCATCTAATGCCGGCGCTTTTTCCAATGCAAAACATTTAAATTTAAAAAATGCTTCTTTAAAAAAACCGGCCGGTTTAAATATGGGTCTTGAAGCCGTTAAAACCGCGGTTTATTTAGCTCTTATTATCGCCATGATTTACGGCATATATTTCTTTATGAATAAATTTAAAAACAGGGTTTCGACGAAAGAAAAAATTAACAGCCTGAAAATAATATCTTCTATTAATCTCGGCAATAAAAAATCTATCCTGCTTATAGAAGTAAATAGAGAATTTTTTTTAGTAGGAGTCTCTCCTTCAAATATTCAGATGATAGGGCGTTTACAGGGAACCGCCGGTCAGCAAAATTCCGAAATTTCGGATTATACCGAACAGCAAGGCAAAACTTCGGTAAAAGAAATAAAAGAATCTAAAGAAATTAAAGGAAAAAGCGGCAAACAATTTAATCCCGAAGCTTATGCGGCATACGATGAAACGCCTGTTTACGGGAACGCCGCCGGTCCGTTCGCCAGCCCTTCGCCGGCAGTCAAAACCTACGGCAGATTTGCGGACGTTATGAGGGAAAAGGTCGGCGGTCGGTCGGAATTTCCGGAAAATACCGCCGCAGATGCTTTAGATAAATCCGGTAAAGTTAAAAATATCAACGAAGCCAAATTTAAAAACAAAGCCGATAATATATTTTTCGATATAGAAGAAAGACTTAAGGGGTTGATGGAGAGCGATGTTAAAAGTAAAAAGCTTTAAAAACACTTCGCTTTTAGCTCTGCCTGCCATAACTATGACCGGTCATGCGCCGCATTCGCAGGTATCTATGCTTATTCAGATACTTCTAATCTTTACCGTAATTTCTATAGCGCCTTCTATCTTGATAATGATGACTTCATTCGTCAGAATCGTGGTAGTTCTATCGTTTTTAAGAACTTCACTTGGGCTTACGACGGAACCGCCGAATCAGGTAATTATAGGATTAAGCCTTTTTCTTACTTTTTTTATAATGGCTCCTGTTATAAGTTCCGTATATAATAATGCTTACGTTCCATATACTAAAGGTTTTATAGGAATTAAAAAAGCTTATAAAATAGGAATTCAACCTGTCAGGGATTTTATGCTTAAACAGACGAGACTTAAAGATTTGGAACTTTTTGTTAAAATGTCTAAAATCAAGAATATTAAATCTCCTAAAGACGTGCCGACTTACGTTCTCGTTCCGGCATTTATTGTAAGCGAACTTACGACGGCTTTCGAGATAAGTTTTCTTATATATCTTCCGTTTTTGATATTAGATCTTGTGGTTTCGAGCCTTTTAATGTCTATGGGCATGCTTATGCTGCCGCCTACCATGATATCTCTTCCCTTTAAGCTTATGCTTTTCGTTATGGTAAACGGCTGGTATTTGGTAATAGGTTCTTTGGTACAGAGTTTTCATACTTAACGGCGATAAGGATGTGGGAGCATAATTAAATTACGTCCAAATAATAAATAAATAGGGAGATAGGTTAAGGTGTCGGTAGCGTTCGTAAATTTTATAATTCAAAAAGTGATACTTACGGTTTTATATTTAAGCGCGCCTCCGCTTATAGCGAGTCTTGCAATAGGAATACTCATAAGTATGTTTCAAGCCGTTACTCAGCTTCAGGATCAGACGATTACTTTTGTTCCCAAAATTATCGTAGTTATAATAGTTTTACTAATTTTTGGACCGTGGATGCTAAACATTATGGGAAATTTTGCGACGGCAATGTTTTCGCATTTTCCCGAATATATAAGGGGAGGAAGCTGATTTGCCGGCAATTATAATACACCAATATCTTTTAATAGAATTTATGCTGATATTTTTCAGGATTATCGCAATGATAATCGCTCTTCCGTTTATCGGCAGTTCTTCCGTTCCAAACTGGGCAAAGATAGGTCTGGCCTTTTTCATGTCGTTAATAGTCTATCCTTTAGTGGTTAAAACTCAGATAATCCCTCATCTAACCTTGCCGGAGCTGATTTTAGCCGTTATTTCCCAAGCTCTTATAGGTATTATTTTCGGGTTTTTAGTGCTTATAATTTTTACCGGCGTCGAAGTTGCCGGACAACTTATAAGTACGCAGGTCGGTTTTGGAATGATAAGCCTTATAAATCCCCTCATCTCTAATCAGCAGGTTTCTTTAATATCTAATTTGCAGAACTACGTCGCTCTTATAATTTTTATACAGACGTCTGCTTTTTTCTTTGTAATAGAAGGGATATACAGAAGTTTTCAAACTATACCTTTAACTTTCGTCAATTTCTCGCCGCATATTTTTCAATATTTAGTTTTAAGGTCTAACGACATATTTTTAATAGGTTTGGATTTAAGCATCCCTATAGTTTTGGTAGCGATTATATTAAACGTAATTATTGCTCTTATGGGAAGAATTGCGCCGCAATTTAATATTTTTGCCGTAGGTTTTCCTATAACTATAGCGGTAGGACTTCTTATGCTTTACGTTACCGTGCCGTATTTTACCGATTACGTAATGCAGTCCTTCGGCGGTTTAAAAACGGAATTTAATTATATGATAAATTACATGGCATATATTAAAAAATAACAGTTAAATAAAATACATAGTAAATAATAATTAATGTAATAAATTAAATATGGCGGAAGATCAGTTCGACAAGTCGGAACAGCCTACTCCCAAACGTATTCAAGACGCAAGGGAAAAAGGGCAGGTAATGAAATCTAGAGAGGTGACGACCGCTTTCGTTTTTGTCGCCGTAATAATATATCTTTATTTTAATATTTCGCATATAGGCAATATCATCGACGACCGTTTAGTATATTTTTTATCTAATTTTTCCAATTTAAATTTAGGCTATACGGAATGTATTAAAATTATAGACGGCTTACTTTATACCGTAGTTTATGCTATTCTTCCGCTAATCTTATTGGTTTTTGCAGCTTCGGTGCTTTCAAATCTCGTGCAAGTCGGTTTTTTGCTGACCTTTCAACCTCTGATTCCCGATATTACAAAAATAGACCCCGTTTCAGGCGTTAAAAGATTTTTTTCGCTTCAGTCCTTAAACGAACTTGTAAAATCTATTTTTAAATTTTTCGTATTAACGGCTATAGCATATTTTACTATCTATCCTCATTTAAAAAAGATATTGGTATTGCAGTATATGACCCCTTCATACGACGCTTTTTTTACTTTTAAAATTATTTATAAACTTTTTTTTAACATAATTATGGCACTGATAGTTCTTGCGATAGCCGACTATTTTTTTCAGAAATACAAGTATAATAAAGGTCTTATGATGACTAAGCAGGAAGTAAAAGACGAAGCCAAACAGTTCGAAGGCGACCAGCAGGTTAAAGGAAAAATAAGAAAAATGCAGAGGGAAATCGCAAGAAGAAAAATTTTAAAAGAGGTTAAGAATGCTCATGTAGTCATTACCAACCCGACCCATTTTGCGGTAGCTTTAAAATACGACAATAAAAAACACAATGCTCCGGTAGTTATTGCGAAAGGCGCAGACAACCTGGCTTTGCTTATTAAAAAAATAGCGAAGGATAACGGCATTCCGACGGTTGAAAATAAAATGGTGGCGCGTGCGCTTTACGAAACGTGCGAACCCGGACAGGCGATTCCGGCATCGCTTTATAAAGCAGTGGCCGAAATACTTGCCCATTTATATACTACAAATCAAAAATTTAAACAGATATGGAGCTTTATTTAAAAAATGGCTGAAAGAGCGGAAAACGCGGCGGTTATGCCCCGCAATATATTTTTTAGGAATACCGATGTAATGCTGGCGCTCCTTTTCATGATGGTTATAGGGCTTATGGTTATACCTATAACTACGTGGATGCTCGATATATTTCTGACTTTTTCGATATCTTTCGGCATAATAATTCTTCTTATTTCTATTTACGTCTTAAGACCTTTGGAATTTTCTGTTTTTCCGACTATTCTTTTGGTGGCTACGCTTTTCCGTCTTTCTTTGGAAATAGCCGCTACGAGGCTTATACTGCTTTACGGCTACAAAGGTCCTGATGCCGCCGGCGTCGTCATACAGTCTTTCGGGCAGTTCGTCGTAGGCGGAAACTTTGCTGTGGGAATAGTAATATTCATAATTTTTATAGTAATAAATTTCCTCGTTATTACAAAAGGCGCGACCAGGGTCGCCGAAGTATCGGCAAGATTTACGTTAGACGCATTGCCGGGTAAACAGATGTCCATAGACGCGGAACTTAATTCAGGTTTTATAACCGATGCGGAAGCAAGAAAGAAAAGATTGGATTTGAGTAAGGAAGTGGACTTTTACGGTTCTATGGACGGCGCAAGCAAATTCGTCAGAGGAGACGTTATAGCCGCCATTATCATAATCATAGTTAATATCATAGGCGGTCTCCTTATAGGAATATTTCAGCATCATATGTCTATTTTAAAGGCAGTTTCGGATTATACGCTTCTTACGGTAGGAGAAGGGTTGGTGGCGCAGATTCCGGCTCTTATAGTTTCTACTTCGGCAGGTATTATAATGACGAGGGCAAGCCGCGAAAGCGACCTATCTAAAGATTTCTCAAGCCAGTTTATATCTAATCCGAGAGTCCTTTACACCGCCGCCGGCATACTGTTTTTTTTCGGAATTATCCCAGGTCTTCCTCACTGGCCTTTTATTTTGTTTGCGGCGATAGCGGCCTTAACGGGTTATATAATCGTAAGGGAATCGGCAAAGAAAAAAACGGAAACTGCGAAAAAAACAGCCGAAGAAAAGAAAGAGATTCCTGAATCGCAGATAATAGAAAATGCCATGCAAATAGATATTCTTGAGCTTGAAGTTGGATACAACCTCATACCCTACGTAGATGCATCCAGAAGCGGCGAACTTTTGGAAAGAATAAAGGGTATTAGGAAACAGCTTGCGTCCGATATGGGTATTATAGTTCCTCCTATTCACATTAAAGATAATTTAAATTTAAAACCAAACGAGTACATTTTTTTAATTAAAGGTATAGAAACGGCAAGATACGAAACTATGCCCAACAAACTTCTTGCCATGAACCCCGGCACCGTTTCCGAAAATATACCAGGCGTGGTTACGAAAGAGCCGGCGTTTAATCTGCCTGCGCTCTGGATAGACGAAGGATTAAAACAGAAGGCGATAATGGCGGGGTGGACCGTCGTAGAAATACCGGCCGTCATAGCGACGCACATAGTAGAGATTATTAAAAACAATGCGGCCGAACTGCTTACCCGTCAGGATGTTCAAAAACTTCTAGATATACTTACTTCTAAATATCCAAAAATAGTGGACGAACTTATCCCCAGCGTACTTTCGCTTAGTTCCGTTCAAAACGTTTTGGAAAATCTTCTTCAGGAGGGAATTCCTATTAAAGATATGCTTACCATAGTGGAAGCCCTGCATAATTATGCGCCCAATACCAAAGACCCGACCTTGCTTACGGAATACGTCAGGAGTGCTTTGAAAAGGACCATAACAAAAACATTGCTTGGACAGGACAATGCGGTTCATCCTCTTATGCTTGGAAAAAATTTAGAAACGGCAATTTTAAACGAATATAATAAAACTAAAGAGCAGGGATCCGGATATTCTGGTATCGACCCTTCTTATTACGGCAAAATGGTTTCTGCTGTAAAAGAAGGAATAAAAAAAGCTTTAGATTCGGGTCAGTCTCCCGTTATTATGACCCAGCCGCGCATAAGGCTTTTCTTAAAAAATATTTTAAACGAAATAATACCCGGCATAACCGTAGTTTCTACAGGAGAGATTTCGCCGAATATAAAAATTAAACCGGTCGGTACCATTGAAATATCTTAAAACATTATAACTTATTAAATGTTATGCAGATTAAAAGATACGAAGTTTTAGACATTAAAGATGCGATAGACCTTATAAAAAAAGATCTCGGCGAAGATGCGCTTATTATTTCTACAAGGCAGGTTAACGGCGCCGCCGGCGAGCTTGGTTTTTTCGGCAAACCGTTTCTGGAAGTTATCGCGGCTATCGATTATAAAGAAGAAGATATAATGCCTCCTAAAGACGAAGCAGCATGTTTTAATAAAGACATGCTTGCGCCTATTTACGACGACGTCAGATTTTTAAAGGAAAATTTCGACAGCATAGTCGAAGACAAAGTCGATTATGCTCTTAACGTCAAATTTGAGGAAATAAAGAATTTCATGGAGGAAATAAAGTTCGATTTAAACTTGCTGAAAAACGAAAGAACGCAGGGAGGAGGACTCAAAGAAAACGATTTGCTGCTTTATCTGGACGGTATTTCTTTTGACAGAAGCGTATCTTCTAAATTAATAGATATATTTTTTAAAGGGATAACATTGTCTAATTTTAAGAAAGAAGACAAAATCGAATATTTCAAGAAATTTTTCAAGAAAATAATCGAGAAAAAAACCGAAAGAAAAAAATTCGTCCGTTCTTTGAACGGAAAAATAGTAATAGCCGTTGCCGGCAACAGCGGCTCCGGTAAAACGTCGGCAGCCGCAAAGTTATGCTCTAAGTTTATCTACGAGAAAAATCTTCACGTTTCTTTATGCTCCATAGATTCTTTAAAAATGGGAGGATATGAAACTTTAAAAAATTATGCGGGGAAGCTTAAAATAGATTTTACTACAGCAAAGGATCCTTCGGGATTAAATGCTTTTATCGCCGGTTCGCGTTCTGACGTCGTAATAATAGATACATTCGCGGTTAACCATAATAACGTTTACCGTTTAAACGCTCTATCTAAATTTTTTGAAGGACTTAAGGGTTCGGTTAATATAGAACTTATAGTTCCGGCGCATTTTAAACATATCGACGCTTTAAGGTCGTATGAATCATTCAGGAATAAAATAGGAGTTAACGGAATTATAATAACTAAAACCGACGAATCGAAAGGCATCGGCAATCTTGCAGGTTTGTTTATGCTTGAAGATTCCGCAGTAGATTATGTATCTTACGGCGAAAACGTCCCAGAAGATATCGAAGAAGCAAATGCAGGCAACATTTACCCCTTATTTTTCCCAAAGCCTGCATCGCTCTAACTAACTGCGGTGACTGAATTCAATTCTGTTACCGCTATAAAATGGAAACAGGGGACGGAATTCAATTCTGTTACCGCCATAAAATCGAATCGAGGAATATAAAAAATGAAAAGACAAGTAAACATAAACGGCAATTCATACACGAAAATAATTTCCGTTACAAGCGGCAAAGGAGGAGTAGGCAAAACTAATATCGTCTGCAATCTTGCTTATTGCTTTGCTTCGATGGGGAAAAAAGTTATAATAATGGATGCAGACCTGAGTTTAGGAAACGTTTCGGTTTTGATGGGCATGATTCCAAAACACAATATATCGCAGGTTATATACGGAGATAAGCAGTTAAGCGATATTATAATGACCGACCAGAACGGAATTATGATTCTTCCGGCCTCCTCCGGAATACCTGAACTTTCTAATCTTACGGAACCGCAGAAGATAAATCTTATGTCGAGATTCGACGAATTTGCCTGCAGTTTAGAAGCGGGGGGACAGCCGATAGACGTTCTGCTCGTTGACACCGGAGCGGGTATATCGTCAAACGTTTTATATTTTAACCTCGCCGCAAGCGAAATATACGTCGTAGTTACTCCGGAACCGACTTCCATTACCGACGCTTACGCTCTGATTAAGGTTTTAAGCACTAAATACGGCGAAAAGTATTTTTCGATTATAGTTAATAACGTAAAAAGCGAAAAAGAAGCAAAGGACGTTTATAAACACTTAAGTCTCGTTTCCGATAAATTTCTTAAAGTAAATTTAAATTATCTGGGGCATATTATAAGCGACGATAATCTTTCGCGTTCGGTGATAATGCAGAGGCCGGTTTCAAATATTTTTCCCGATTCAAAATCATCGCAATGTTTTAAAAAATTGGCGTATAATATATTGTCTCAAAAAGACAATAAAATATCTAACGGCAACATCCAGTTCTTCCTTAATAAACTGCTGACGTCGTTATCTTAAAGCGGGGCGGAATTCAATTCCGACCCGCAACAAATTGGAAAACAGTGGTGGCGGAATTCAATTCCGACCTGCCACAAATTGGAAAACAGTAGGGACAGAATTTAATTCTGTCCCACCACAAATAAAACAATGCAAAAAATAGACGAAAAGTCAAAAAAATTAATAGAAGAAAATTTTAATCTCGTAAATAAAGTCGCAAACTTTATGTCGCTGAAATTTAACGGCGTCATAAATAAAGACGATATTATAGAATATGGAATTTTCGGATTAATAGATGCGGCTATAAAGTTCGACCCGTCAAAAAACGAAAATTTTCGTTTTTATGCTATGACGCGTATAAAAGGCACTATATTGGACAATGTCCGAAAACTCGATTATATGCCGAGAAACGTCCGAGAGCTTTCGGGAAGAATAGAAAAAGTTTATGCTAAATTAGAGCAGAAGTTTGGAAGAATGCCGTCGGACGAAGAGATTGCCGAAGAGTTAAACATAGGAATGGACGAGCTTAACGAAATGTTTTATAAAATAAGAGGAGCTTCTTTTTTAAACGACAAAGATTTTATATCTATGGATAAACCGAAATCTGAAACTTTAGATACCATAGAAAGCAAGGAACCTTCGGCTATCGACGCGCTTTTAAAAGAAGAAAAAAAAAATATACTGATGAAATATATCGATATGCTTGAAGATGTTGAAAAGAATGTTTTAATGATGTATTATTATGATGAACTTACTTTAAAAGAGATAGGTCATATTTTAAATTTAACCGAATCTAGGATATGCCAGATTCATTCTAAATCAATTTTAAAATTGAGGTCAAAATTAAAAGCCTATGAATAAGAAAGAAATCGAAAAAATAATTAAGTTCGGAAGCATCGACGAAAAAAAGAAATTAGTAGAACTTTTAGACTCTGATAATCCTGAAACTGCAGAATATGCGCAAGATGCTATAATAAACGAAATAGAAGGGCGGGACAAAAAAGAACTCGTCAAAAAATTAATGGACACCGCAGTTTCTTCGGATATAGGCATCAGGCTCAGGTCAAACGCCTTTGACGTGTTAAAACGGCTTGCTATGCATGACGGCAACTTTCTAATCTATTTTGCAGGCAAAAACAAAGGAAAATACGACAGAATTACAGCCGAATTAATAAGATACGGAAAGTTCAATCCTGCCGACCTGCCTAAGGAAGTTTTAAAAATACTTGCGTCAAGCTCCGACGAAATTACCAAAGCAAATGCTCTGGAATCCATCGGTATATTGAAAATAGATTTAGGCGGCATATTGATTAAATCGGTAAAAGAGGCCAAAAGCAATTTTTTCGTTCTGTCGGCAGCCGTTTTTGCCGTGGGAGAGCTTAAACTTAAAAAAGCTTTTCCGGCGTTAAAAGAATTGTTTTTAAAAGCCGACGACAGGGTAGTTAAAAACGTAATTATAGAATCTCTTTCTAAAATAGGCGGGGACGAAATTATAGTTTTCCTGCTCGACGTTTTAAAAAACAACGTTAAGTATAAATTAGATAAAGTTTATATTCTTAAAGGTCTTTATAAATTATGCATAACGGACGAGTGCGGCGCAGACGAAAGCGCCGACGTAAAAACGAAAATGTATATCCGCCTGTCTAAAATGAATTTGAAAATGAGTTTATACCTGTTAAGCGATTATGAAGAAAAAGATGCTATCGACGCCATTTTGTGCTATTTTTCGATTATGAATCATAAAAAATCCCAAAAACTGTTTCAATTTATTTTTGAATATTACAAAAAAAATGAAAACTTAGACGAAAATGAGTATAAATACATTAAAGAAATAATAAAAAAATTGGCGAGACCTAAATTTATAACGGAATTTTTAATGAAGTTAAGTCCTTCATCTGAATATAACGATAAAACCGATATTCTTATCGATGTTTTATCGGAATCCGCATATAAAGACATAATCGATCTGCTTGTTTTTTATGGAGACAAAAAACTTTTCGTCGAAGTAAAAATTCTGCTTTTAAAATATTCGGCTAAACTCAGCGGAGCTTTATACGAACGCAGGCTTATCGAAGAGGTAGCTAAAAGCTATATAGGCGACGCCAACGGAGACGTCAGGAAATATGCCGTAAAACTTGCCGGAAATTTTCAATATGCTTCAAAATATATTGAAAAGTTTTTTGAAAATCTTCTTAAAGAGAAATATGCCGACGTAATAGACGCTTATGTAGAAACGCTTTCTAACTTTGCGGCGCAAGATAAAAACGGAGAATATATTAAATTTTTCATCAAAAATATTTCTTCTAAAAACGATAAAGCGGCAGAGTACTCTTTAAGGATACTGTCGTCCGATAAAATTAGCCTGAATGCCGGACAAACCGCCGATTTTTATTCGACGATAGCTTTATTTAAAAATAAACCTTTAAATTTAAAAAGACTGCTTGCGAAAAGTCTTGCGAAATTCGATTTAATAAACCATAAAGACGAAACGACTTTTCTGTTTGAAGAAAACGACGAAGAAACCAGGTTTAACTATTTAGAATCGCTTTTATCGGCAGGAGAAAAAAAATCGCCTGTTTACTTAGAAGCTCTTAAATCGGGAGGTTTTTCCGAAATTTTCAGATATAAAGTGGTGGAGCTTATTCAGAAAACAGGCGCAAAAGATATATTCGACAAGCTTGCTTCCATGCTTCCCGCCGAAAAAAGCAAAATGGTTAAAATTGCCCTTTTAAAAACGCTTCACGTTTTAAACAAAGAAAAATCTAATTCTATTATTAAGAAATATAATTCTTCAAAAGATGAAGATATAAAGAATTTTTCTATAGAATTAATTAACGGATGATTAATAAATAAACCAAATTTTAATGGAATATTCTAATTTAAATTTATCCGACGACGTTTTTAAAAAGCTGAAGGATATGATTTACGATATATCCGGCATATTTTTTAGCGATCAAAAGAAATATCTGCTGGAAACTAGACTGTCTAAAAGGATTTCGGTTTTAAACCTTTCTAATTTTGAAGATTATTACAACTATTTAAAGTTTTCGCCTCTTAAAAATGCGGAAATAAAAGAGCTTTTAAACAGCGTAACGACAAACGAAACAAGTTTTTTTAGGGATATGCCCCAACTGGAAGTTTTCGTCGACGTTTTAAAACAGATAGTTCAATCGTCGGGAAATAACGCTATTAAAAATATAAGAATCTGGAGCGCCGCATGCTCTACGGGAGAAGAGCCTTATACCGTCGGAATTTTAATTAAAGAAAATTTTTTCTCGTCAGGCATAAAATTTGAAATAATAGGCACCGATATCAGCGAAAAAGTTCTTGAATCCGCAAAAAAAGGCATATATAACGGATATACGCTGAGAAATGCATCGCAGGCTATTCTCGGCAAATATTTCGAAAAAACCGGAGACGACGAATATGAAATTAAAGATGAAATTAAAAATATGACGGTTTTTGGAAACGTTAATCTTATAAGCGGCAATGAAGTTAAAAAATTTGGGTCTTTCGATATCGTTTTATGCAGAAATGTTATAATATATTTTGATGCGGAATCGAAAAAGAAAACTATCGAAAACATATACGAAAGTTTAAAACCAGGAGGATATCTTTTTTTAGGCCATTCGGAGTCGCTCCACTCCATATCTTCCCTGTTTAAGTTAGTTGGGTTGGGTAAAACCCCGCTATACAAAAAAGAATAAGTAAAAGAGGCAGGGTTATGAAAAATTATACCGTATTAATCGTTGAAGATTCTATAGTCGTCGCTAAATTTTTGTCTATAGCTTTTAAAGAGGCGGGGTTTAAAGTAAAGACCGCCCAGGACGGATTTGAAGCGCTGGAAAAAGCTATAAAGGAAGATATTAATCTTATAGTTACGGATTTAAATATGCCGCAAATGGACGGCATAACGCTGTTAAAGAATCTTAAAGAAAACGACGATACTAGAAAGATTCCGGTGATACTTATGTCTTCTAATATCCCCGGTAAAAATGAAATAGAGGGGAGTTTTGCTTATTTACAGAAGCCTTTTAAAGAGAGCGAGATAATACGCCTCGCCAAAAATGCGGTAAAAGATCAATAATAATATTTAAATAATATATTGATTAAGATATAAATTTTTATTATTATATATTATTAAAATAAAACGGCAGATACTTCATTTTGAAGTATTAACAGGGGATAATTAAATATGGCTTTAGATTTATCGATGAGAATTCTCGTAGTGGACGATTTTTCGACTATGAGAAGAATAATAAAAAATATTTTAAAACAGATAGGTTTTACCAACGTCGACGAAGCCGAAAACGGGCAGGCGGCTCTTGCCAAAATAGGCGACGGCGGCAATTACGATTTCGTCATTTCGGACTGGAATATGCCGGAAATGACCGGAATAGAATTATTAAAACAGGTAAGGGCAAACGAAGCTACTAAAGACCTCCCTTTTTTAATGGTTACCGCCGAAGCTAAAAAAGAAAACGTCGTAGAAGCCGTTAAAGCCGGCGTTAATAATTATATAGTAAAACCTTTTACGGCGGAAGTATTGCAAGAAAAAATTTCAAAAATTTTCCCGGATTAATTTTATTTAATTTTTTAGGATGGTCCGAAATGATTGACGATTCGATGCAGGAAATTGTAAACGACTTTATTCAGGAAGCACTGGAACTTCTGGATAGCCTTAACGAAAATTTTATAGAATTGGAAAAAAATCCCGAAGATAAAGAAATTTTGAATACTATATTCAGGGCTGCGCATACCGTTAAAGGTTCTGCGGGATTTCTTGGTTTTCAAAACATAGTAGAACTTGCGCACAGCGCCGAAAATATTCTTAATAAATTAAGGCAGGGCGAAATAACCCTTACTTCCGAAATGACCGATTATCTCTTAAAAACTATGGACGTCCTAAGGTCTATGATAGTAACCGTTTCGGAAACCGGCAGCGAAGGCGAGCCGCCGGAAGGCAATACAGGACTTATTAAAAAACTTAACGAATTGTCGGAAGGCATCGGCGGCGGAAGCGAAAAAAAAACGTCTGCCGAGGTTTCTAATTCTAATACCGCTATAGCCGCTCCGGAGACGCAGGACAAAGAAGTTCCTAATGCAGCGGTTGCAGATGCAGATAAAGAAAAAACCAAGACCGTAGATTCTGCCGATAAAATGCCGGATTCCGGAAAAAAGAAACCAAGAAGCCTTGGAGACATACTTCTTGAGGACAATCTTATTTCAAAAGAAGAATTAGAAGAGATTTATAAAGAAAAAGAGGAAGAAGAACATACGGCGGAAAAAGTTACCGCAGTGCCGGAAGTTTCGGCGGAAGAAATACCTCATCCTTCGGCGTCGGCTAAAGCTTTCCAGTCTGCCGAAGAAAAACAAGTTTCCGGCAAACCTGCCGAAGAGATTAAATCTAATCCCGTCCCGCAGAAACCGGTTTCTGCCGCTGCCGCTAAGCCTGCTTTTGCAGTTCCTACAGCATCTCCGGCCGCGGAAATTAAAGAAACGACTATAAGGGTAGACATAGAAAGATTAGACAACGTTATGAATTTAGTAGGCGAGCTGGTTCTTGCAAGAAACAGGCTTTTTAATATATCTTCAAAACTGGAAATAAAGTATGCCGACGACGATATCTCTTCCACCCTTGCGCAGGTAGTGGCAGGGCTTAATCTTGTAACGACGGATCTGCAGCTTGCCGTTATGAAAACTAGAATGCAGCCGGTAAAAAAGGTTTTCAGTAAATTCCCAAGGATGGTAAGAGACCTTTCAAGGGAACTAGGCAAAGATATAGAACTTCTAATTTCAGGCGAAGAAACCGAACTTGATAAATCAGTCATCGAAGAGATAGGAGATCCGTTGGTTCATTTAATCAGAAACAGCGTCGACCACGGAGTCGAAGACAAAGAAACCAGAAAATTAAACGGGAAGCCCGAAAGAGGAACTATAAGGTTAGGCGCCGAGCATGAGGGCAATTACATTATTATATCGGTTTTAGACGACGGCAAAGGAATGGACCCTGCGATAATAAAAAGAAAAGCCGTAGAAAAAGGAGTAATAGACGAAAAAACCGCGGCGAGCCTTTCGGACAAAGATGCTTTAAATCTTATTTTTGCTCCCGGTTTCAGCACGAAAGACAAAGCTACCGAGATATCCGGAAGAGGGGTAGGAATGGACGTCGTTAAGACGAATATTCAAAAACTTAACGGTATTATAGAAATTAATTCAGTTCCGGGACAGGGTTCGACTATAATATTAAAACTTCCGCTTACGGTCGCAATCATACAGACTTTAATAGTAGGCATAGGAGACGAAGTATTTGCGATACCTTTAAATTCGGTAGTGGAGACTTTAAGGATAAAAGAATCGACAATACAGACTATAGATAAGCACGAGGTCATCAATTTAAGAAAATCGGTACTTTCATTGTTGAGGCTCGGAGAAGAATTCGGCGTAAGCGAAAGCGCCGTTTCTTCCGTAAACGCTAAATCTTCCGACAGAGAAATTTATGTAGTAGTAGTAGCTCTTGCCGAGAAAAAAATAGGCATAGTAGTGGACGACCTGTTCGGACAGGAGGAAGTAGTCATTAAATCACTAGGAGATTACCAGCTTGGATACAAAGGTATTTCCGGCGCTACTATAACCGGAGACGGAAAAGTAGTTTTAATTATCGACGTTGCGTCTATGATAGATGCCGTAAGCTTAAGATAAGATAAGTTAAGTTAAAATAAATAAATTATACCGATAAAAATTATTTTAAAAGGAGCTTTAAATTTATGGCTGAACCTATAAGGGTTTTAATAGTCGACGATTCGCCTTTTATGAGGAGGGCTATAAGTTCTTTTTTCGACGACGTCGACGATATTAAAGTCGTAGGAATGGCGAAAAACGGCGAGGAAGGAATACGGCAGATACAGGAGTTAAAACCCGATATAGTTACTATGGATATAGAAATGCCCGTTATGGACGGACTTACCGCGCTTAAGATAATTATGGAGAAACATCCTTTGCCCGTCATAATGCTTAGTTCGTTGACTGAGGAAGGAGCCAAAGAAACATTGGACGCTTTAGATATAGGGGCGGCCGATTATATTCCGAAAAACCTTTCAAACGTATCGCTTAATATTTTAAAAGTAAAAGACGGTTTAGTTTCTAAAATAAGAGCTATTACCGCAAAAAAATATTTTTTCAGGAAAAGCGAAAAACATGAGGCAGAACCTAAGGCTAACAAAATTAACCAGGAAGGATCATCGATAGAGGCTTCTTGTAACCGCAAAAACGGCGGTAAAATAGATATCGTAGCGATAGGTTCTTCTACCGGCGGACCAAAAGCCCTGCAGGACGTTATACCTAAAATTCCGGGAAATTTTCCGGTGCCTATTATTCTCGTCCAGCATATGCCAAAAGCGTTTACGGGTTCTTTTGCAGAAAGGCTGTCGTCTTTATCTCACATAAAAGTTTCAGAAGCATCCGGAGGAGAAATAATTAAACCCGGAAACGCCTATTTGTCGCCTGGAGATAAGCATTTGACTTTAGTTAAAGACTTAAGGGAAGGTTATAAAATTTCGCTTTCTACGGAGCCCGAAGACCTTATAAACAGACCGTCCGTTTCGGTAATGATGGAATCGGTCGCAAAATTATATCCGGGCAGGGCTCTCGGCGTTATATTGACCGGTATGGGTTCCGACGGTCTTGCCGGTATGAAAAAAATTAAAGAGAGCGGCGGCAGAACCATAGCGCAGGACGAAGCTACCTGCGTCGTTTACGGTATGCCGAAAGCCGTAGTCGATGCCGGCGTTGCCGATTCGATTCTGCCGATATATAAAATATCCGACCAAATTATTAGAGAGACGGAGTGTTGACTATTTATATCATAGATAAACATATATAATTTTAGGAGGAACAGGATTTATGGATACGGAAAATAAAAAAAACCAAGTTTCCGCAGGGGAACATTCTTCGTCGGACGAAATAGTCCAGCTTGTTACTTTTAAATTAGGCAACGAAGAATTTGCGCTGGATATTTTAAAAGTTCAGGAGATAAACAGGGTAGTCGAAATTACAAAAGTTCCAAAAGCTCCCGATTTTGTAGAAGGGGTAATCAATTTAAGAGGAAGGGTCATACCTATAGTGGATATAAGAAAGAAATTCCATCTTAATATTAAAGAAGCGACTAAAGAAACCAGAATTATCGTAGTAAACATAATGAATAAAACTATAGGTTTAATCGTGGACAGCGTGTCGGAAGTTTTAAGGATTAACTCTTCGACCATACAGCCGCCGCCGCCGTTAATAGCAGGACTTGATTCCGACTATATTAAAGGCGTCGGAAAACTCGACGAAAGACTGATAATACTTTTAGATATAGATAAGATATTTACGACTGGAGAGCATAAACTTATAGAAGGCATGATAAAGTGATTTAAATGAAATCTCCGTATATCTTTGCAACCGCAAACCAGAAGGGAGGAGTAGGCAAAACTACTACTACTATTACGCTTGGAAGCTCTCTTTCCGTTTTCGGATACAGAGTACTTTTGATAGATTTAGACCCTCAGGCAAGTCTTACGAACCATCTTGCCGTCGAGCCGGAAAAGCTTGAATATTCCGTAGCCAACCTTATAATGTCGGATTCTATAAATCCGGCAGACGTCCTGATAAACAAATACAGACTTAAGAACGGCGGCTGTTTAGACCTTATACCGTCCAATATAAATCTCGCGAGAATAGAGGCGGAACTTTCCAACTCTAAAGGCGGCGGTTTAAGGCTAAAAGAGAAATTAAAGTTTTTCTGCGATAATTACGACTATATATTAATAGATTCTTCGCCTGCGTTGAGCGTATTGCTTATAAGCGCGGTAGCGGCATGCGACGAAATTATCGTTCCCGTAATGTCCGATTTTTTATCGGTCAGGGGCGTCGAGCTTCTGCTTTCTACGATAGATAAAATAGAAAAGGCTCTCGACTATAAATGTTCTTACAGGCTTTTAATTACTATGTTCGATAAAAGGACGAATTCATCTTTGAAATCTCTTGAATATTTTAAAAATAAATATAAAAATACTCATTTTCATAGTATAATTAATATCGATACCAGATTTAAAGACGCAAGCATGCTCAGAAAACCGCTTACTTATATAGACGTGCATGCAAGAGGCGCTATGGACTATATTAACGTAGCGAGAGAAATAATAGACGGTTTTAACAGTTCCGTCGAATCGGGGGAGGAAGGCAAAATATGAATAATACTTATAATTTATTTGATTTAAAATTCGCTAAAGCCGCAGGTTCGGACATAGTTACTCCGTGGATAGACGACCTTTTAGATAAAAAAAGCGGCGAAAACGTCGATGCTGAAAAGCAGACGGCTCAGATATTATCCTATCCCGTAGACAGAATACTCACCGTCGAGTCGGAATTTCCAGCGTTAAATCCTCCGCCTGAAAGCGAAACCTACGATATACGCATAGTATCCGCGCCCGTTGCGGATAACTTAGAAAAAAAAGGATTAGATTTAAACTCAGCCGCAATTCAGCAGACGCCCAATTTTCAAATGCAGGCGGAAAGCGTTCAGCCCGTTCCTTATTTTGACCTCGAAAAAGAAGTTTCTTATTTTACGTTTATTGCAGGAAGTTCTTTTTACGGCATTCCGGCTTTAAATATTAACGAGATTATAAAATATAAAACTCCGGTTAGTATTTTTTCAAAAAAAGCAGCTCATCTCGGTATAATTCTATACAGGAACAGAATGGTGCCGGTTTATGATTTTTACCTGCTTTCAAACGGAAGCGTAGACATTAAAACGCCCTTAAAATATATTGTCGTGTGCGTATATAACGACAAGTTTTTCGGATTGGCGGTAAACGAAATAAAAAACATAACAGCCGTAAAAAATAAAAACATTATAGCCGGTTCGTCTTTTAAATTTAAAAACGTTAACGGCATAACTTCCGGAGTTTTCGAGGATGGAGAAGGGAAATTTTATTCAGTTATAGACTTAAAAAACGTCTATAATTATTTAATATCGTAACATATAAACAAACGGTGCTATTATGATAGATACCGTAGAACTCCAGCAGATTATCACCAATCTTCCGCAGATAGAAAAAACGGCGGCTTCTTCCCATGTACTTGCGGCAAATTCAAACGCGATAACTCAAAAAGAAATGGAAATAGTCGATGAGACTAAGCTTAATACCGTCGTCGAATTAAGCGAAACGCTGGAAGCGGTCAACGATAAGGAAAAAGAAAAGAAACACGATAACGAAGAAAAAAACGAAAAAGAAATGAACGAAAAAAACGAAACGGAAGCCGAAGACGGAAAAGAGCATATAGATATCGTAGCATGAACTTTATTATAGACGGCGGGGCAAAATATCTTAATGTTATAGGGAATGCGAAAGATTTAGCCAAAAATGCTTCCAACGACGTTACTCGGATACTTTTTGGAGCCATAAAAGACAATTCCTTAAAATCAGGCGCTTTAGTTAAAGCGGGAGATATAGTATCTGCCGAATTGGTCGATGCTTCCGTTTCCGAAGGCGGAACTTTTACCGGAATTATAGATATAAACGGCAGTTTGTTGAAATCCGTTATAACCGAAGACCTTTTTAACGAGTTCGTTACCGGAAAAACGTTTAACGGCGAGTTCTCCATTCCTATAAAGCTTATGTTAAGCAGTATTAACGCAAAATCTTCCGGCGTAACGAATAAATCCACCGGCGGAGCCGAAACGCAAGACATATCCGGAAATATCCCGAATTCTTCGGCTGATTTTAACATAGTTTTTAAGGTTTTAAACGAATCGTTGGGCGAAAATGCCGTAAATATTCAAAAAACTCTTGATTTATACGGAAAGGCCGTTGTCGAAAATATTCAGGGGAAATTTGAAACCCTGCTTAATTCCTTAGGTTCAGAAAATTCCCAAATAAGTTCGGGTTTATCAAACGAAATACAAAATATTTTCCAAAATGCGGCTCAGAATATATCTGTTTCGGTTAAAGGAAATTTTGCCTTTATACATATAGATTTTGGGGTTTCCTTCGGTCTTTCGACGGTAATTTTAACCACCGACGGCTCTAATTATAAAGTAAAAAACGAGGATGAAAAAGAAGACGATAAAAAAAATCTATCTAATTCCAAAAAAAAATATCTGTTTATGATAGAAATAAACTTAAAAAATTTAGGAAAGCTAAAACTTTTTTCCTATTACTACGACAAAAATTTAAGCATAAAATTTGAAAGCTATACCGGCGTTTTTAAAAAAAATTTATCAGAAAACTTAGAATTATTAAAAGAAATGATGTCGTCGGACGGAATAAAACTTAACGATATTTCTTTTAAAAACATGGAATTAAATAAGCTAAACGAAATGGAAGGCGATGATGCAGAGTCCGCAGGAGGACAGGCTAATCCGGTACCCGTAAATATAAACGACTCAAACTCTTACGTATTTTTAAACGGAAAAATAATAGATGAAAGAATTTAAAAAAAACAAGAAAGCGGCGGCATTAAAATACGACCCCATAAAAAACGGCGCTCCAGTTTTAGTAGCAAAAGGCAGGGGAGAATTTGCCGAAAAAATATTAGAGATAGCTAAAAAAGAAAATATACCGATTACTCAAAACGACGCTCTTGCGGATATTCTCGACGGACTTGATATATATCAGGAAATACCGCCGGAACTTTATAAAGCTATAGCGAATATTTTTGCGTTTTTATACAAACTGGACGATAAAATAAGCCTTCGCTAAACTGTTCCTTTCATTGCGGCTACTATCTCTCTCTGCCTTTTAAAAATATAGTTAAACAGTATATCCTGCTGTGCCGGTTTTATATTTATAGCTTTAGCGCCGGTTTTATATTTTAAATTATCCAACCTGACGTTAGACATTATTTCAAGCCGCAGAGTAACTTCCGGAAGTCCGAGCGGAAACTTAATCTTAACGTTTTCAAGCACAGTATATTTTTCTAAAGGAAAATCCAATAAAAAAGAAAAACCTTCGCCCGAAAGGTCGTAAAGCCGGGTTTCTATATATTTATTGTTATAAAAAAAAGATATGATAACCGGTTCGCTAATGGAGGGTTCTATCCTGAAAAATTTTCTTTTTTCTAAAGATAATATTTCAATCGGCTTGTAAATATCGAATACGAAATAATCCCCGTCTTTTTCGTAATTATAAAGTTTAGACAGAAAAAAATGGTCGTTATTGGAAAACTTAAAAGCTATTTTTAAATAAGACGACTCCGCCATTTTTAAATTTCCGGACTTTGGAATAAGCGAATCTACGGTTATAGTGTCGTCTTTTACTTTAAGAATACTTGTCGTGTATTCGTCGTTAAAAGGAACCGGATAAATAATAACGGGTTTTTTTTGATTGGCAAAACCCTTGAGTATAGAGTGTATTTCCTGCTTTTTTGAATATATATTAATATCCGGATTTTCTTTTAATTTTTTTATATCGAACATGTTTTGAGAACAGAAATAAAAAATAAAATTTATATTATATTAGAATAGCAATGCTCTGTCGTTTTCTTTAAGTTCGTCGATAATTTTTGCATTTTCAAACTGCGAAGAATAGTTAAAAATTTCATCGCGAAAAACTACGCCGTTTATGTTGCAGGAGTGTTCGCAAACGGAAACGTTGTCTATGATATCGTTCAGTTCTTTTAAAAGGGAAATAAATTCCTTATTTTCAGTCAAAAAAACGCCTTTATCGGTAATAAAAATAGATACTGATATATCGCCGTCCTTTTTCGCCGCCGCTTTTATCAATCCGGCAATATTATCTAAATACTTGTCTTCTGAAATTATTATCGCAAGTTTATTTTTATCCATAATATTCATTAATATTGTATATCATTCCCGCCCGCTATATCAATAACAATTTTTTTTTAAAGGTGTCAGATTTATTTATTTACCAACTCCTGCCTGCGTTTACTGGAAATTAAACTATTTTGGGAAATTTTTTCCTTTTTTTATGGCATGTTTATTGCATTGAATTATATATAATAAAATTTATATTTTCTAATTAATATATTGCATAGTTTTTGTTTAGATTTTTTATTTATTAATAGATTAATTTAATTATTGCAATTATAGGGAGTTTTAAAAGATGAACGGCGGTTCTTATATAACATTGAGCGGAATATTGGCGGTAGAAAGACAACTTTCTGCCGTTACCAATAATCTTGCAAACGTAAATACGGCGGGTTATAAAAGCACGAACGTTAATTTCGCCGAATTTTTATCGCAAAAAGCCATAAACGCAAACGAATCCGGCGAAAATAAACCGCTTGTCGATAAAGCGTATCCTATTGTTTTAAATACTTATAACAATATGTCCCAGGGTGCATTAAAAAAAACGGGCAACAGGCTTGATCTTGCCATTAAAGGCAGCGGATATTTCGTAGTTTCAACTCCGACAGGCGTTAAATATACTAGAAACGGCGTATTTTCGCTTAATCAGGCGGGAGAGCTTGTGACTCAGGAAGGGTATCCGGTTTTAAGCACGTTTAAAAAACCTATCTTTCTTAACGAAAGAAGTTCGGACGTAACTATCGGCGGTTCGGGCGAAATAAGTCTTACCGATCCGCAAACCGGCAACGAAATGTATTCCGGTACGATATTAATTGCTAATTTTAAAAACCCGCAATACTTATCTAAATACGGAAACACACTGTTTTCAGAAACTAAAAGTTCCGGCGCTCCCGTCGAAAATCAAAATCCGGATATACTTCAAGGATATATAGAAGAATCCAACGTAAACGAAATCAAAGGCATGGTGCAGATGATAAATATTTCGGAAACGTATAACAATATGATGCAGGCGTTAAAATCATATTCTACGGTAGATAATACTGCGATTAACACAGTCGGAGCGGCGGTATAAATTAAAAAATTTATAATAAATAATATATTTATTAATATAGATTAATTATATAATTACGGAGGTTATTCATTAGATGAGAGCTTTATGGACGGCGGCTACCGGAATGGAAGGACAGCAGATAGAAATTGACAACATAGCAAATAATCTTGCAAATACCAATACCACCGGTTTTAAAGAATCGAGGGTCAATTTCGAAGACCTTTTTTACCAGACTATTAAGTCTCCCGGAGCTTATTCTTCGGAATATACCCAGTCTCCTACGGGAATTCAGATAGGTCTCGGTTCAAAAGTGTCTTCTATAGAAAAAGAGTTTACGCAGGGCGATCTTCAGCAGACCTCGAATCCCTTAGATATTGCAATTTCGGGTCAGGGTTTTTTTCAGGTGCAGATGCCAGACGGCGAAACGGCATATACAAGAGACGGAACTTTTGATACTAATTCGCAGGGACAGTTAGTAGATGCCAACGGATATCCTCTGGTTCCAAGTATTACAATACCGCCTAACGCCACGTCGGTAACTATTTCCGAAAACGGAACGGTTACGGCGGTAATATCCGGACAGACTAATCCTGCGCAAATCGGAACTATCAGTCTTGCAAATTTTATTAATCCGGCGGGACTTAACAGCATAGGCAGCAATCTTTATCTTCAAACTTCGGCTTCAGGCGTTCCGCAGGTCGGCACGCCAAATCAAAACGGGCTTGGAACGCTCCAGCAGGGGTTTTTGGAAATGTCTAACGTAAATCTTGTAGGGCAGATGGTTGACATGATTACGGCTCAAAATGCTTATACCATAGATTCAAAGGCTATTACGACCGCAAATCAGATGCTTCAGACTATGAGCGGTTTAATACCTTAATAAATTTTAATAAATTAATGCAGTTATTATAAATAAATTAAACTAATATGTTAAATAAAATATAAAGGCAGATAATATATGATAACTAAGGTAATAAGATAATAAAAATAAACAGATGGATAGAATGAAATTAATTTTTGCATTAACGATATTAATCGCGGCAGTTGTTTTATCGGACGGCGGATTTAACATTAAAAATGCGGAGGCGGCTTATTCGGGTACAACCGTCATCGGCAATAAGAGCAGCGATATTTTACTAAAACGTTTAATAATAAAAGCTTACTTAAAAAAAGTTCCTTTAAAATTTAAAAAGTATTTTCACTTCGGTAATTTTCATTTCAATATGCCTTATAAAAATTTTAATTTAAAAAATTTAAGAATAAATATTGCCGATACCGGATATTCCGGATATCATACGGCTTTAATAAAAATTATAAACGAAAAAAACGGCGAGATGCAGGGTTTGGATGCCGCTACTTTTAAAACGTCTATTTATGCTCCCGTCGCCGTTGCATCCGAGACTATCGGAAAATTTCAGATTATAAAAAGCGGCGAGATAAAAATATCTTATAAAAATATTCCGAGTTTAAACGACGGATATTTTTTAAACGTTAAAAAAGCGGCAGGAAGGGAAGCCAAGTTTTTTATTGCCGAAGGGTCGGCTTTAAATAATGCAAATACCGAAAGGCGCAGGATAATAAACTTCGGCGACAGGGTAAATATAATTTACGACGAAAACGGATTAATTTTAAAAACAAAAGGCATGGCTCTGCAATCCGGCGCTTTAAATTCAAAAATAAGGGTAAAAAATTTGGAATCGGGAGAAATAGTGGAATGTATGGTAAAATCGCCTAAAACTGCGGAGGTAAGGTAAATGAATATTAAAAAAAGGCAAATAAAATATAAATCAAAAGTAAAAATATTTTTGGTATTAACTTTATTTTTTGCGGGTTTATTGCCGCTAATGCTTACCGGCTGCGGAGTTAATCCTCCCAAGTCTATGATTCCTCCTACGTATGTAAAACCTACGGCAAAAAATGGAGGACTGCAGTCTAAGCCGGTTCTCGGTTCTCTCTGGACAGGTTCGGGAAGCGGAACTAATCTTTATGCCGATAACGTCGCTTTTAGGCTGAACGATACCGTAACTATTATAGTTGACGACCAGACGCAGGTTTCGGATTCCTCAGGGACGTCTCTTTCGCATAATTCGACGGGTACCGGAGAGTTTGCTTTCGGCACGCTTTCTACTTCTAAACCTACCGGTTATAAAGGTTCTAACGACGAAACTTTTAACGGTGGCGGCGGAGTAGCGGAATCAGGACAGATAAATTCGACGATTCAGGCTCAGGTGGTAAAAGTGTTCCCAAACGGCGACGTAGAACTTAAAGGCGAAAGGGAAGTATCGGTGAACGGAGAAACAAGATTTCTATTAATTAAAGGCATTGCCCGTCCTATAGACATATCGCCGGCAAACACGGTCCTGTCTACCCAGCTTGCAGACGAAAGAATATGGATAAACGGCAGAGGATACGTCAACAGTTCGCAGAGTCCGAACTGGCTGTATAAAATTATGCAGGATATCTGGCCGTTCTAAAGAGAATAAGGATTGGCGAGCAACGGCTAAATTCTTAAAAATAAATAGTATAAATAGTATTTGCAAAATAAAGGTTTGGATAATATATTTGGATTATATAAATAAAATATAAGATATATTATATATAGCAATAATATTTGGAGGCCGGAATAATAAATGAATAAAAAAATATTGTTAATACCCTTAGCTTTTCTGTTCTTGCTTTTTTGGGGCTTAACGACAGTTATCTTTTTTGCTCCTAATTCTTCTTCCGCCGCTACAATAGGCAACGTTACTTCCGTTTACGGAGCTATGAGCAATCCTATAGTAGGCTACGGTTTAGTTACAGGTCTTGACGGCACGGGCGACCAGTGGGGCGTTAACGTTACCCAGCAGTCAATAGTTACCATGCTGTCTAAACTCGGCATTAATACTAACGAGGCTTCTCTTTATGAAATAAGGGATACAGCCGCCGTCATGGTAACGGCCGAACTTCCGCCTTTTGCCGTTCCAGGCGAAAAGATAAACGTTACCGTCAGCGCCATCGGCAATGCGGAAAGCATAGAAGGAGGGGTTTTGCTTATGACGCCGCTTAAAGGTCCGAACGGAAAAGTTTACGCCCTTGCGCAAGGCTCTATTTCGACCGGCGGAAGCGTTGCGGCTCAAAACGTGATGCCTCTTCCGGGTTACGTTCCTGTATCGCAGAATTTTCAAACTGCAGGCATTATAGATAACGGCGGAATAGTAGAAAAGGGAGTTTCTATCGGCTTAAATACTTTTAAAACCGTCAGGCTTATTCTTAAAAACCCAAGTTTTACCAATTCTTCGAGAATAGCCGCCGCCATAAACGCAAAAATTGGAAAAGGAACCGCAAAGCCTTTAAATTCCGCAAGCGTAGAAGTCGCAGTTCCGGTTTCTTATTCAGGAAACGTATCTCAGTTTGTATCCGTCGTTAACGCTATAAACGTAAAAACTCATTCTAAAGCAATCATAGTTATTGACGAAAGGTCTGGAACGGTAGTTATGGGCGGCAATATAAAAATAAATCCGGTTGCCGTATCAAACAGGAATATTACGCTTAAAATAAACGGGAAAAGAACGCCAAACGCTTTTTATTTAAAGAAAGGCTTAACCGTTGCTAATCTTGTAAAAGCTCTTAATGCGGTAGGGGCTTCTACCTCAAGTATTATTTCAATGCTGGAATCTATAAAAGCCGCGGGAGCGCTTTCCGCCGAAATAAAAGTTATATAAAAATATATAAAATTAAAATGTATAAATTAATTTATTATCAAAAAGCATAGAACCAGATAACATAATTTATTTAACTTATTACTATATATATTATAGGAGGCAAAATTAAAGTTACGGTTTGAAAATGTCGATTGTTATATACAAGAAAGTAAAATATCTTAAATTTTTTAAGAAGGTATATAATTATGGCAATCGAAATTTCAAACGTAACGCCTGTAGTCGGCGAGATTATACAAAACGGGAACGTTCAGAAGAAAAAAGATGTTTCTTCTTCGGACAGAGTACAGTCTTCTTCTGATAAAGTTAGCATATCCGGAGACGCAACTTTCATTAGCAATTTAAGAGGGCAGATAGATTCTTCCGAAACGTCTTCTCCGTCTAAAATTAACGATATAATTCAAAAAATAGCTTCCGGCAC
>SHMQ01000024.1 GCA_008534395.1 Candidatus Acidulodesulfobacterium acidiphilum | reverse complement strand
GGAAGAATTCGACCGTCGTTTCGACGAAGGAGAAGACGTTACCGACCTTATCGATATTTCTAAGGCCGCTATAAAGCGCGGAGGCAAAAAAGTCCGCCTTACAATAGACATATCGGAGTCTTTAGTTAGTGAAATAGACGACATAAGAATGAAAATAGGAGTAGATAGGGGTGCGTTGGTTAAAATCTGGCTTTACGAAAGAATAAAGCAGGAAAAAGGCGCAAGATAGTGTTTGCATTAATTAAAGGTGCCAGATTTATTTATTTGCTTATTCCCTACTGAGCTTGCGATTAAAACGCCGAGATCAAAACATGCTTTGCCTTCTTTTTAAAAATAAATAAATCGGATGCCATTTTTAATTTTTATTTTTACTGGTTTATAGTTTATTCGTAATGATTAGTTTAGAACGGTTGGAAAGCTATTATCCGCATAATTTGCGACATTTTAAAAAGAACATTATGCGCGAATACCTGCAATATAAAATATTAGATATAATTTTTAATTCCAATACCGGCGATAAATTATCGTTTATGGGCGTCACGTCTTTAAGAATAATTTACAATAATTCAAGATTTTCAGAAGATTTAGACTTCGACAATTTTAGTTTAACGCAGGCGGAGTTTACGCTTTTAAGCGAAAAAATTAAAAAAGGCTTGGAATTAGAAGGATATTCGACTGAAACAAAAAATGTTTTTAAAGGAGCTTACAGATGCTATATAAAAGTTCCTAAAATATTATTCGACAACAAGATTTCTATGCTACTAAAAGAAAAAATAATAATTCAGGTATATACCGAGCTTCAAAATTTTAATTATAAAACTGAAAGAAAAATAATTAATAAATTCGACGTTTTTACCGAAATTTCAACAACTCCTTTAGATATACTATTGTCTCAGAAAATTTATGCGTCTTTAAACCGCAAGAGAGCTAAGGGCAGATATTTCTGGGATATTATTTTTTTGCTTCAAAAAACTAAATCTAATTATGATTATTTATATAAAAAATTAGACATTAAAACCTCAGCCGATTTAAAAGACAGATTTATTAAAGATTTAACTTCCGTAGATTTTAACGAACTTGCGAAAGACGTCGAACCCTTTTTATTTAGTCCGGCAGAAGCCAAAAAAATAAAATTATTTTTAGAATATATTAAACAAATAGAAATTTAATTGTTCTGCAATAAAGGGGACCAATAAAGGGGACGGATTTATTTAATGACTAAATTTTTCTAGAATAAATTCTTTGGGGTTATAAAGCCGTAAGTTTTTAATATTTTCAAAATGTTTTCCGTTGCCGGTTATTAACGGGATATCTTTATAAAGGGATACCTCGACGAAAGGACGGTCTGAAGGGTCTTTGAGAGCCAACTGGTATGGGTTGTCCGGCAATACCGGTTTGAATTCGGACGAAATATAATTTAATAAAGGAATAATATATACTTCTGGAAATGAAAATTTTCGGCTTCTTAATACTCTATTATACTCGTCAATAATTCTTGAATCGGCGTTAATCGTCAATTTTCCGTTTATAACCATATTTAAAATTTTTGCGGGAAAACCGTCGGGATTAATCACGCCGGAAACAATGACGTTCGTGTCGATAACTATATCCATTTATTTTTTGCTTTATTTTATTTGAGGTTTTCTTTCCTTGTTTTTTCAATTTCGGTTAAAATTTCTTTATCGGTAAGTTTATTTAAACCTTTTTGAATGGAATAGAGCCTTAATTTGTCTAATGCAGATTCCGCTTTTGCCCTTCTTATCGATTTAAGCTGTTCTTCTACATCGTCGCCGTCCAACTCTATTACTATTGCTTTAGGCTTTCCGTTAACGGTTACTACGGTCTCGCCGCCTGCCCCGGATTCCCATAATTTTGACGGATTATTCCTTAATTCTTTGCTTGTTATAAATTTCATATTTTATATGCCTCCGTTTCATCAGTATTACCTGTATTTTCTTTGTATATCACTATTATATTAATATAAAGCGTATTATAAGTATATAACACACATATATATATTATAGTAGGATATATTATATACCTTATAGTGTATATTTTTTATATGCAAAAGTCAATTCGTATTCATCCCTCAAAATTGCCGATAGAAAATTTTAATTCTGGATTATAATGAATAAAGGGGATGGATTTATTTAATGACTGAATTTTTCTAGAATAAATTCTCTCACTTTTTCCGCAGTAGCAATTGCTTGATTGGACTCTTCCACGGACGGCATATAAAAATCGTCAGGATATCTTAATTCAATAGCGTAATCGTCAATTCGTGCGAATTGATTTCGATTAAATAATTGAACGAATTATCTATATTTCTACATGCGACGATTAAAAATTCTATATTGTGACTTTTTAACGATTTTAATATTTCTTTCCCTTTAAAAACCAGATATGCTTTTAAATATTTTTCAACGCACTGCTGAGCATGAAAACAGACGGTAAGACGGTATCGGTAGCCGGTTTATCTGTTTCCAATTCATCTTTGGCAGTTTTTAAATCATTATCGGCTTTCATTATGTAACGGTTTACAAGTTCTTCGTTCATATCATATGGCCAAGCCTTCTTCTATGTCTTAGTCGCAATCAAACGCCATTTTTTATAATTTATTCACATCTTTTCTTTAATGTAATAATAAACATATCCGATATATTCGTGCAGGGCTTCCGAAGATGTCAAAAGATAGCCTAACTGCGGGAAATAGCCGTAGATATTATAATGCATATCGGTTTTAAAATCCGCTGGATACGGGATGATTTTAATTTTGATAGTTTTAAACCTATTGGTTTTATTTTTATTTTTCTTTATATGTTTGACCCAATTAAACAAAAGCATAGCCCTAGGCATATGATAAGCCGAAGTGACGAGAATAATCCGTTTAAAATCCTTTTTTTCGCAAATTTTTAAAACATACCGGGCGTTCTGGTATGTATCGTCGCTTTTATCTTCGGTTATAACGTAACGCTTACCTACTCCGATAGAAACAAGAACGTTTTTCATTGCTTTTGCCAAGGAAAATGTAGAAGTAGCCCGGCCGCCTGAAACTATTATAGGAACATGGTATTTTTTGTATAATTTAAAGCCTTCATAAAGCCTGTTGAACGTATCGCCGCCAAGAGTATGCCTGTTATAAGCGCCGGAAGAAAGAACGACTATAGCCGACGGCTTTTTGATTATTTTAGACGACGGCACCGGATAGCTTGTTTCTAAAGGAATTAACAGCATATTAGAAACAGGCTGTATAGAAAGCAGATAAATGCAGGTTGCCGAAATTAGAGAAATTAAAGGTATCAATAAAAATATGCGTCCTGCGGACTCTGCGGGTTTAATATTTTTTCTCTTTGAAATCGCAAAAGAAAGCAAGGTTAGAAGCAAAAACGCAAAAATTATAATCCCTGGCGGAAATAATATAGATTCTATAAGTTTTTTAATGAAAAACATTTACTTCCTCTTCTTTATAACCGTTATAACTTTTTATTTAAGAGTACAATACGTTATTTCTAATCCTGTGCTTCCGAATAAAATTAGTATAGATTCAAAGCTCTCGCCTATCAATCAATCCAAATTCTTTCAATAAAGGGGATGTATTTATTTATTTGCTTTATTAAAACGTGGAATTAATGCTATAAAAAAATGTTATAATAAAAATATTAATCTGAATTCTATAAAATTTTCATAAACAGAAATTATAACAGATATTACAATAAATCTAATTATAATATTATAATATAGAAATAGAAACATAGAAAATATCTAAATGAATTTTTATTTTTTATAGTATAAATTTTATAATATTAAAAATGGGCATAAACAGCTTAATACTTAATAATTTAAACTACTCCGTTATTTTATTCGACGAAAACCTCGTTTTAAAATTTTTGAACTTGCCGGCTCAGGAACTTACCGGATATTCGGACAGATTCTTAAACGGCATAACCCTAGGTCGTTTTTTCAATAACAACGCATACATAGAAGAAAAAGTAAAAAATGTTATGCAGACGGGAGAAGGTTTTATCGAATTTGAATATAAATTTCAAAATAAATACCTTAATATAAATAATATACACAATATAGCAAAATACGTAATACTTGAAATATCTAAAATTACAGACGGCGATAAGCCGTATATTTTGGTTTCTTTAAAAGATATTACGAGATTTAAAGAAATGGACAATAATATCAAGAGCGAAGAAAAGATTGAAGACTTATCCCGTTTCATTGCAGAAATGGCGCACGAAATCAAAAATCCTCTCGGCGGAATTAAAGCTTCGGCGGCTTATTTGAGGAAAAAATTCGGCGCCTCTAAGTCCAATGGAGTTAAAGGATTCAATGAGCTTAACGGCTCTGACGGGTTTAACGGATTTAACGGCTCTGACGGGTTTAACGGATTTAACGGCTCGGATTTAAATAATTTCCTGGAAATTATCATAAAAGAATCCGAAAGAATCAATAATCTCATAGAAGAACTACTTGCACTGTCTAAAAAGCATAAAACAAAAATTTCCGCAGTGAATATCAATAAAATAATTAACGAAATAACAATTATGGAACAGGCGGAATTTTCCGCGAAAAATATAGAAGTTATAAAGGAATTCGATCCGAGCCTTCCTGAAATATACGCTTCCGAAAATGCGCTTATCCAGGTATTTTTAAATCTGCTTAAAAATTCCGTTGACGCCGTAAATGCGGCAAAAGCTTCAGAGGCGGCAAAGGCCGCAAATTATAAAAGTACGGAAAGTATGAAAAACATAAAAAGTATAAAAAGTATAAAAAAAAGATGGGGATATGTCGGCAATACCGCAGGAAAAATAAAAATTATAACTAAGATAGACTATACCAGAAATAACCCGAAATTTATAAAAATAGAATTTATCGACGACGGCTGCGGAATAAGCAAAAACGATATGAATAATATATTTGTTCCGTTCTTTACAACAAAAGAAAAAGGAACCGGTCTCGGTCTTGCCGTAAGCCAGAAAATAATGCACGAACACGGCGGTTTTATAGATATATCGTCGGCAAAAAACCGCGGCACTACTGTTTCCGTCTATATCCCGATATAAAACGCAGGCGGGAGTAATGATACGGAGGCGGGCGTTTATAAAAGCGAAGCTTTTATGCCCGCCAGAGTGAAATAAATCCGTCAGCATTATTTTTAAACTGAAACCCAGGGATTTAGCAGTTTAACCCCTGTTCTTTCCATATCTGAAGTATTTCTGGTAACGACCGTTAAATCATAAGCAATACCGGTAGAAGCAATGAGAGCGTCAATGGAAGGCAATACTATGCCGTTTGACTCGGCTTTCCCCTCTATATTACCCCATATTTCGGCGATAATGAAATTGATATCTAAGATTTTATTTTTAAATCTATTTTTTAATTCATTTTCAACCCAATCGCAAAGAAGTTCTTTCTTCTTTGAATCACGGAGTTTCGATATACCTTTATACAATTCGCCGAAGGTAAGAACTGATAGATAAAAATTATCTTCGTCATTTTCCTTTAACCACAGTATTACGTCTTTATTTGGTTTAGGCTTTGCGATTTCCGATATTACGCAAGTATCCAATAAATAGCCCATATTTTTAGATATTATTTTTAAATATCAAAATTTCTTGAATGTGATTTATTTCTTGAAGTATCTATTTTAATACCCTTAAGAGGGGACTGCTGAATAAATTCAATAAGATTAGTTTTCGGTTTTACTAATTTTTTATACTCGTCTATAGAAAGAATAACCGCGGCATCTTTACCGTTTTTTGTAATAAGTTGCGGCCCTTCGTTCTTAGCAATTTCAACTAAATTGCTGAATTTATTTTTTGCTTCTTGCAGCTGCCATTTTCTATTCATTTTAAAACTCCATTGTAATCCAGTCTGTCTAGACAGTATTATTTATTTTTATTTTATAGCCGAACAGTTTAAATGTCAAGAGATTAAATATAAGGGGGGCAAATCTCTGACAAACAACATATTAAATTATATTATAAAAATAAAATTTAAAAAATATCAATAATAAATTTTAATTCCGGCTTTTTCGGCAGACTTAATTAAATATTCGTCTAATGTAGCCAAAGGAAGATTCTCCCGCAAAGCCAATTCAAGATAAGAAGCATCGTAAGAAGATAATCCGTAGCGTCTTGCCAAATTAAGAATATCGTCAAGCGAACGTAAGTGGGCATGAAAGTCTGCTTCGATATCCAGTTCTTTTAATGTTTCAAGAAATACTGTACTTCTTGCCTCCGTCACTAATCCTTTAGATTCCGCCTTAGCGATAACGTTTGACACTTCCAGTCCCCATATAGCAGGCACTATAGCAGCAGCATTCTTCATAGATTCAAGTACGTTTTTTGCATAATTTAGTTCATCAGGTTTTCCGTCTCCGAAAAACCATCTCATAGTAACGGAATTATCGAGCACGAACCTCATGGTCTGCTCTCGGAAATTATATCTTTTATATTAACTCCTTTGACGGGATTGTCCAGCATAAGAGCCTTGATTTTTTCAACGGCAAGGTCTTTGTTTTTTTTATTCATATTTAGGCTGGGCGTTAACTCAGCCACCTCTTCTCCCCTGTTAGTTATAGTATATGACTGTCCGTCTTTAACATTGCGCAATATCATAGGAAGTTTGGTTTTAGCTTCATAGGCTCCGATTCTTATTTTCATCATAATCCCTCCTGAGTTTTTTATTATCTTATTTATATTATTTATCTTATAATTTATTTCTCGATAATTAAAATATCAGAGACAATAGACTGTTGATATTATCTTCTAATGTATATTTGACTATTCATTATTTATATAGACCAGTATATAGTATGGTCTATATAAAGTCAAATGCAATTTAATAATAGGAATAAAATTTAATAAAACCGTCAAACGCAGGCGGGAGTAATAGAATAAATAAATCTGACACCATTATTGTTGGACACCATTATTGTTATCTAATATAATTCCGTTTAATTTATAAAATTTATTACCGCTTTATTCCGTCCACTTTAATTTTTAAAAAGTTTTTTATATCATTGAAATGTTTATCGAGCGTTAAAACTTTGCAGTCATTCTCATTAGCGATAACGGCTATATAACAGTCGATTAAATTTACGGTTTTACCGCGCTTTTTCATTAAAAACGATAATTTGCCCGCTTTTGTCCAAGTGTTTTGGGAACTGTCTATTATAAAAAATGCATCCAAAAACTCTTCTATTATCGATACTTCTTTTTCCGATTTGCAACCCTGCATAAGTTCAGCAATTACGACTCTCGGAACATATATATTATTTTCAGTAATAATAACGTCCATAAGGTTTGCAATATAAGAGCTTTGCCCCTTAAAATAGTCTATCCAGACCGATGTATCGACCAGTATTTTATTATCTCTCATAATGCCTTATCTCGTCGGCCGTCATGTCGAAATCGAGCTTGCCCTTCATAGATTTTATTTTTTCCGCTTTCTTTCTTTTTAGGTAAGAATCGATTGCTATTTTAACGGCAGAGGCCTTGCTTTTTACATGTGTTTCTTCTAGAAGAACGTCGATTATATCTTTGTCTATCGTGATTGTAGTGCGCATATATATACCCCGTCTATATATTATTAAATTTATGCAAATTATATGCATTAATTTTAATATAATTTTTATGCAAAATCAAGCTGCTTGAATGGCCTGTTCATATAGCTTTAAAACCTGTTTAAAGATTTCTATCGGCAATTTTAGGATTAAAGTCATTATATTTTATTGGTTTTATAAGTAGTATAATAATAAAGAGATGACCCGTAAACAATGTAAATGAGTTTAGGATTAGATAAAATTATCTATAGCACTCTGATGCCTGTTTTTATTATTTCAGCCGCAAATGGATTGTTTTTGTTGAATTCATCGGCAATATACGGGTGAGGCTCTATATTAAAATCTATATTTCTGGCTATTTTCATAAGAAGAAGAGTAAAATCAAAACTATCGCCGATAAATTTATCGGTTAAAATAGCTAAATCTATATCGCTCCATTTGTCGGTGTTATTTTTTGAATAAGAACCAAACAGATATGCCCCTACAATATTTATATCGTTTTTTTGCAATTCGGTTAAATATTTATTTATTGAATCTAAAATCAGGCTTTTATTTTTTTCATCAACCATATCCGCAACTCCATAATTATTTCAATATTTTTTTCGGCAAATTCTTTCGTACATTTTTTATAAAAATCTCTTTTACTTTCTTCATATCTTGCTTCTATATTAAATAAGGTAATATTTTGCAAAATATCTTTGCGGTTTTCAGATAAATCGATATTTGCAAGCATTGCTATTTTAAGCAAGTCATGGGTTCTTGGAATTTCATTATTAATATTTTTTACGTAATATGCCTTTAAAAGTTTTTCGATAACAAGATGTCCCACAAATAATGACCACATATACTCGCCGCTGTTAAAAATATTCAGTATAGAATTGTAATTATCGTCGGATGAGTTAATCTAAAAGTTTATTAGTTCTTGATTTGTCATAGGCATACTATTTATTGATTTTTTCGCCGACACCTTCTTAAATATTATCTAACATAACAGATACTTTTATGCGGAGTTCCTTTGATGCAGCAAGCTTCTCTATTGCAAATAAATGGGTCGATTGTTATTCTATCTTCAATATATTTCAACCCCATATTAAATATTAATTTAATATGATTATATCATAATAAAAATTTATTTATAAATTTATAATGCACTTTTATTCCTTTATTGCATTTTTAGGGGGAATAAGGCGGGATTTTTATTATATTAACAGAGAGGTCTATATCCAAATCCGGCCAGTAAAAATGCCCGAGGGTAGGCTCTTCAACATTAAGTATCTTCCCTTTCGGTGCTTCTTTAAACCATGGAAAATCATTATAAGACATAAACAATTCTTTATCTCCGGTTAAGATCCAAATTCCGTTAGCAGAAATATGAGTAACCTCAGTCTTCCTTATGATTTTTCCATGCGTCTTTGAATTTATCATAATCTTTTTCGATTATATTTTTAATTTTTTTAATTTGATAAAAACCTGCAAACGCAGGCGGGAGTAAGATACGTAGGCGGGCGCTTATGAAAGCGAAGCTTTTATGCCCGCCGGAGTGAAATAAATCTGACACCATTATTAAAAACTCCCTACCACGTCAAACGCAGTCTAGAGTAAGGGAATAAATAAATCTGGCCCCGTTATTTAATCTGACACCGTTATTTGACACCATTATTTATTGATATTAAAATATAAAATAAGATATAATATAACCATAAATCATTATTAGAGACTATTAATTGTCTCATTATATAATATAATAAAATCTATATTTCCGCTAAAGATGGAATATAGAAAATTAAATTTATAAAGGTAACTTAAGGTATAATATTAAAAATTACTGATAAAAATAACAAATAAAATATAAAATATGGCGATAAGGCTTGCTACCGAAGAAACTAAAACTATTTCCGACACGATTTACGGTTTTGATAAAAATGCCGCTATTTTTTTATTCGGCTCCAGAACCGACGAATCAAAAAAAGGCGGAGATATAGATTTATTAATCATATCAGGCAAAATTCTTTACAATGAAAGAAGAAAAATAAAACTGGAACTGTTAAAAAAATTAGGAGATAGAAAAATAGATTTGATTATTGCTGACAATCCTGATAAAAATGCGTTTATACAATTTGCCTATAAACATGGCGTTAAATTATGAAAGAGAAAGAACTGGAAAAAATTTTCTGCGAGAACTTAGAATATTTTAAGAAATCGATAAACTGGCTTAAAATTTCTTATGATAAATGTAGTAAAATTAAACTTGACGAAGGATTTGACGGATTGGCGGAAAATGAAATAGAAAGTTTAGAGGCGCTCTCAAACAGATTTGCAAGAACGGTAGATATTTTACTCAATAAGGTTTTAAAGAGTTTAGACATGCTTGAACTTGAAGATGTTTCCAGAAATTTAGACATTGTTATCAGGGCGGAAAAAAGAAATTTTGTCGACGATTATAATTATATTATTGAACTTAAAGATTTAAGAAACGAGTTAAGCCATGAATATATAGAGGATTATATTATCGATAAATATAAAGAAATATTAAAAAACATAACGTCCATCGTCTCAATATACAAAAAAATAGTGAACTATACCAAAAAATTCGGATATTGCGGTACAAAAAATAAATCTGTTCCTATTATTTCGTGACATCATTATTTCGTATAATAATATTGTAAAATAAATGAAAATTAAAAAGGGGCAAAATATGAAAAATAATATTGAAGTTCCCAAAGAAACTATAAATAAAAAATGCAATAAAATAGCTTATACCGAACAAGATTTAATCGATATATTTAACTGGAATCCATTAGACAACGAGGAATGGAACGGTTTTCATATCGCATCTTCCATATCCGTATTGCCTGCCGGAAAGACTAAAAAAAGAGATAAATCATTTGTAAAAAAAATACATAAAAAATTTTTATAAAAATATAAGAACCGTCAAACGCAGGCGGGAATGAGAGAATAAATAAATCTGTCCCCCATTATTTTTCGTTTTCTTATAATAAATAGTCTATCCAGACCGATGTATCGACCAGTATTTTATTATCTCTCATAATGCCTTATCTCGTCGGCCGTCATGTCGAAATCGAGCTTGCCCTTCATAGATTTTATTTTTTCCGCTTTCTTTCTTTTTAGGTAAGAATCGATTGCTATTTTAACGGCAGAGGCCTTGCTTTTTACATGTGTTTCTTCTAGAAGAACGTCGATTATATCTTTGTCTATCGTGATTGTAGTGCGCATATATATACCCCGTCTATATATTATTAAATTTATGCAAATTATATGCATTAATTTTAATATAATTTTTATGCAAAATCAAGCTGCTTGAATGGCCTGTTCATATAGCTTTAAAACCTGTTTAAAGATTTCTATCGGCAATTTTAGGATTAAAGTCATTATATTTTATTGGTTTTATAAGTAGTATAATAATAAAGAGATGACCCGTAAACAATGTAAATGAGTTTAGGATTAGATAAAATTATCTATAGCACTCTGATGCCTGTTTTTATTATTTCAGCCGCAAATGGATTGTTTTTGTTGAATTCATCGGCAATATACGGGTGAGGCTCTATATTAAAATCTATATTTCTGGCTATTTTCATAAGAAGAAGAGTAAAATCAAAACTATCGCCGATAAATTTATCGGTTAAAATAGCTAAATCTATATCGCTCCATTTGTCGGTGTTATTTTTTGAATAAGAACCAAACAGATATGCCCCTACAATATTTATATCGTTTTTTTGCAATTCGGTTAAATATTTATTTATTGAATCTAAAATCAGGCTTTTATTTTTTTCATCAACCATATCCGCAACTCCATAATTATTTCAATATTTTTTTCGGCAAATTCTTTCGTACATTTTTTATAAAAATCTCTTTTACTTTCTTCATATCTTGCTTCTATATTAAATAAGGTAATATTTTGCAAAATATCTTTGCGGTTTTCAGATAAATCGATATTTGCAAGCATTGCTATTTTAAGCAAGTCATGGGTTCTTGGAATTTCATTATTAATATTTTTTACGTAATATGCCTTTATATACTGCACCCATTGTCAAGACATCTTTTTTAGTTTTCTTATTCCTTTTATTCATACTTATTTATATTGTCTTTCAGGGGTCAGGGGGATGTGCCCCCGCATTTAGCTCCTCTTATTCATGCCGCTTTTTCAAAATATTCGTTATAGACCTTTAGCGGCGGTTTATAGCCCAAAGACGAACGCAACCTGTGGTTATTATATTTATGGATATATTTTTCTATCCCTGCTCTTGCGTCTTTTAGCGCCTCATAACCCGAAGGATAGACGTTGTCGTATTTAATAGTGCGCCAGAATCTTTCGATAAATATATTATCGATAGCACGACCTTTAGAGTCCATAGATATGGATATGTTATGCTTTGTTAACGTATTTATGAAGCCTTGCGCCATATATTGAGAACCCTGGTCGGAATTAAATATTTCGGGTTTGCCGTAAACGGACAACGCTTCGTTTAAAACCGATACCGTAAGGCTTTCGTCCATAGCGAAGGATAGCTTCCATGACAGTATGCTGCGGGTATACAAATCTATTATGGCGCAAAGATATGAAAAGCCGTTGTTTAGGCGAATATACGTTATATCTGACGCCCATACCTGATTGGGTTTCGTTACCTTAAGTCCTTTCAAGAGATACGGATACTTTGCGTGATTGGCGTCGGCAATAGAAGTATTTCTCTTCTTTTTGGGATATAATGCCTGAATGCCCAATATGCGCATTAGCTTAAGCACCTGCTTGGGATTTACGGTCCTGCCTTCCTGGATTAAGACTTGATGGATGCGGCGGTATCCGTAATAGGGGCTTTCCGTATATATTTCGTCTATCCGGTTCAATATGGATTGATCCATCAGTTTCACCGCCTTTTTGTAATATAGGGAAGTCCTGTTTTTTATTTCCAATAACGCACACTGCCTCGTTACGGATATCGGGAGCTCAGGGTCCACGAGGCTTAATTTAATCAAGCCCGACATAAAAGCCAAGCCGTTGGCTTTTATATCGACTTTTTTTGACAGCCACATAAAAGCATTTTGCTTTTATACTTTCCATAACCGTTCTACCTAAAGTTTTCTCTAATTCCTCTATTTTCTGTTCTTTTTCTTTAATCTCGTCTTTGTATTTCTTGGACGGAACGGATTCTTCGAAGACTATTGATGCGTTCTCGATAAACTGCTTCTTCCAAGTTATAAGGCTTTTGGGAAGCCTTCGTATTTGGAAGCTATCTCGTTTAGAGTCTTGCCGGATTCTAAGAGTTCTATGACTAGTTTCGTTTTGAATTCCGGCGAAAAATTTCTGCGGTTTTTGCTCATTTTAGTTTACCCCTTTAAATTTGATTTTTTTTAAATTCCTTAATTTAATTCTAACAGATTTTTAAGTTACGGAATAAGAAATTTAAAAGTTCTGTTCAGATTTATGGGTTCATTATAAATATCGATTAATTTATCTTGTTCCGCGATTGCAACGATTATTTCTTCAAAAGATATATTTCTTTCCGACTTTAGCCGTTCATTTTTATCGTTGCTCCAGTTTACTATTTTTTCCGGCAGATTCATCTTCGTCGATTAATTTAAAATTTAGTTTAGTTTATGCATGTATTATATATCTAATACGCTACAATTTGAATAAGCAAATAAATAAATTAGAAACATTATTCCGAAGTAAAATATAAAAACCGTCGAACGCAGGCGGGAGTAAGAGAATAAATAAATCTGACACCATTATTGCAAAGGAAAAACGGCTTCTGGAAACCTTTTGAGATTTTTTAAAGACAAACCCAGCGCTTTCCAAGCAATAAAATTATCCGGATACGACTTAGTAATTGCAAGCGAAAGTCATTCGGCTTCTTTAAAATTTCCGCCGTTAAATGCATTTACAAGTTCGTTTAGTTCTTTCTGTAAATTCATAAATAAATAAATCTGACACCATTATTCCATTATTGACACCATTATTTTTAATTTTTACTTTAAATTATGATCGATGATACTTTGCAATAGTTGAATTTTTGATTCGTATTCTTTGATTAAAAATTTACTATTATATAGTTCTTTTTCACAATCCTGTGATATTTTAATTAACTCATTAATTACATTAAAAATTTTGTCAAGTGGTTTTATATTAAATTTTTCTTTTAAGTTTAAAACTTTGTCATTTTTCTTAACTTTTGTTAATGCAAATATATTTTGTAAAACATCTATCTCTGGATTAGCTGACTTTAACAAATTATATAATATTAGTTTTTCTGAAATTACATTTTTAATAAAATCTGATATATAGATTGTGTTTGCAATAAAATCTATCTGAAATTTGCAATCACCTAATGATTCACTTTGATTTATAGATTCTATAAATTCTATAAAAGAATTTTTAGTAAAAAATCTTAAATGAGTTCTATCTAATAAGCCAAAATCTCCGTAATTAAATTTGCCTTCAATAAGATTTAAAATAATATCGGCATTGGCAATATTCGGAATACTTATTATAAAATTTGAATACAATTTAAGTTTTTCTGATAATAGCATTAATATAACAGCGGGATTTTTTAAATGTTCTATAACATCTGCCATAACGATATAATCAAAAGCTACATCCATATATTTAAGTCTTTTTATACCTTCGCCTTTCAGTTCATCTAAATCAATTAAAAATACATCATCATAACCCGATTCTTGTTTTGCGTAATTCAATGCATCTTGATTAATGTCGATTCCATATACTTTGCAGTTTTTATTTATTTTTAACCATCTGCCTAAATAGCCGCTGGAACATCCTACGTCAAGTATTATTGAGTTTTCAGCTATTAAGTCAACAATAATTGAATGTGATGAATTTTTATTATTTACATCAATATCATTTAATTTTAACTCATATTTTGAATTTATTTTTGAATAAAGATTATTTTGATTATAATTTGCTAAACTCATTATGATGTATTAATATAAATAAAATTTTATAAATTTATGCAATGAATAAAAATAATGATGCGTTAAACCTCAATAATAAAGTTATGATAATTGATATCAATTATCATAACTTTATTTAGACCATTATATATTTTGCATTTGAAAATTGAAATAATCTTCCGTGTATTTGTATTAAAACTTCATCTCCTGATTTTAACAAGGTCTGAAAAGAAAATCTAAAACCAGCTATGCCATCGATAGAAATGCCTTGATTTATAAGATTTCTTCTATAAAAACAAGGGGTCGTATAACCAATATGTATTCCATTTACAAAAACATTAATTTTAATATTTTCAGATGAACCGTTTACGTTTGCTATCCAGCCGGAAAAACCTAATTGACTTACCGATTCTATAGCACCTATATATTTATCGTAAAATCCGTATATATTTATTTTATCTTTAAGTAATTTTACTTTTTCATCTAAAAGTAAAAGTTTTTTTTCGGAAATTAAACGATTGCAATCTTTAAAATCATTATTTTTAAAAAAAACAATATTTCTATCATTATATTCTGGATCTGTGGCGACTGTATCTGCGCGTCCTCTTAAAGATTTGCGTTCTGTATATTCCTGAAAAGACTTTATAACATAATGATTCACTCTAAGATGGCATTTGCAAATTTTATAAGATACACCTGTTTTAATATATGTTTCTGGAGGATTTGACCAGCCAAACCTAATGTCACAAAACGTCAATCTTTCACCGTTTGAATAAATATAGTTGCCGCTATATATTTGCGGGGAATGACAATGAGCCTTCGCGTAATTTTTGCTGATAAAAACAGTTTTTAAATGATTATTCACAGAACAGCCTTTGTCTTCATCGTCTTTATGCCAGGTAAACCTTCGTACCACGTAATCGTCTTCGTAAACCATTTTATCCGAAGAACCGTAAGTTCTCCAGTTTAAACCTATAGCGCCGACATTGGGAATATCGAATAAACGAAGAATAGTTTCAGAAACGGAACTTAATTCTTCTTCGTCGTTTTCAACGAATTCATCTGCATCGATAAATAAAATAGCATAACATTCAGGGCAAAATTGATTTACAATCCTGTCATATGCTGTAAATTGAGAAGTACTGACGGCAGAAATTTTTGGTTGATATAAAAGATTAATTTCACCTAAATCGTCGAGTGCCTGCAAAAGCTCTCTGGTTCCATCGTCCGAACCGTTATCGGCTATAATAATTTTATCAAAACCGCATAGTTTATGCCATGCAATCCATTCTAAAATATAAGGATATTCATTTTTAAAAATTGCGCCTATGCATAAATTTTTTTTCATATAAAATATTTTATATTTCTTTATATCTTAATCAAGAATCGGCTATTTTAAGTTCAAATTTATCATGTTTTTCTATTTTATCATATTAAAAATTTACAGCTTAATAACGCTAACGAATTCTTCGGGCAATTTTATCGAAAACAAACTGCCTGGGACGCTGCATAGATTAATGTTGTAAGCAAAATCAGCCTCAAGCGTTTTTTCCCATTTATTCGTTAAGTAATCCAAGTCTTTTTTAAGTCTCAATTTCTTTTCTTCCGTATCTTCATATCCTCTGGTTTTAGATTCGTAATGATACAAAACCGAATAAGGAGTAAATAAGTTAAAATATCCAAGTTGCATAATTTTAATACAAAAATCTATATCATTATAAGCTATCGGCAAATTCTCGTCCATACCGCCTGCTTTCATATACAATTCTTTTTTTAAAACCATACATGCTCCCGTAACGGCTGAATAATTTTGAATTAAATTTGCTCTTCCGAAATAACCGGCTTCATCTTTATTTAAATAATTATATGTATGCACCGGCATATATTTTACAATTAGAACCCCTGCATGCTGAATAGTATTATCCGGATATAAAAGCTTAGCGCCTACCGCTCCTATTTCTGGACGCAATACATGGGAAACAAGCTCTCTTAACCAGTCGTCGTTAATCACTTCTGTATCGTTGTTTAATAAAACCAGGACGTCCCCTTTAGCGGATTTAACGGCAAAATTATTAATGGCAGAATAATTAAAAGGCTTGTTGTAATCTATGACTTTTATATTGCTTAAAGTATTAATAGATTCTAAATATTTAACGGTTTGTTCATCGTCGCAGTTGTTGTTAACTACTATAATTTCATAATTTTTATAAGAGGTTTTTTCAATTATGCCGTCAATGCAATTTTTTAAGATGCCGTAACCGTTATACGTAGGTATAATTATACTTGCAAGCGGATTTTTATCTATATAGTAAATAACCCGGTTCCACATAGGCATTAATGGAGCTTCAACTACTTTAGCTTTTATATGCATTCTGTCAAGATGCTCCTGAATTGCTTTTCTTGCGGCTGTTGCAGAATATGATTTATTTTCGACATTAACGGCTGTTGAGCCTTCCGCCATTCTCCAGTGGTATAAAATCCTTGGAATATGCCTGATTTCGGAATATTTTATTTTTTCTATAAATCTTAAAGCAAGGTCGTAATCCTGCGAACCTTCGTATCCTTCCCTGAAACCTCCGATTTCATCGACTATAGACTTTTTATAAACTGCTAAATGGTTTATCATATTCTGGGATAAAAAAAGATCGGGATTCCAGTCCGATTTAAAATAAGGCAGGACTCTGCTTCCGTCGAAATACAATTTGTCTTCGTCGCTGTAAATTAACTTTACGTCAGAATGCTCGTTAATTTCCTTTACCACAAAAAATAAAGCGGATTCGGGCAGTTCGTCGTCGTGGTCTAACAGGGCTATATAATCTCCAGTCGCAATAGAAAGCGCGCTGTTAGACGCTTTGGAAATATGGCCGTTTTCGGTTCTGTAAATAACTTTAATTCTTTCGTCTTTTTCCTTGTAATATTTTAAAATTTCTTTTACGTGAATTTCTGAAGATGCGTCGTCTGCTATGCAAAGCTCCCAGTTTGGATAAGTCTGGCTGATTACGGATTCTATCGCCTTGGTTAAATATTCTCTTGGAGTATTATAGGTAGGCATAATAATGCTTATTTTCGGTTTAAATTCGAATATAAAGGCTCTTTGTACTTCAAGTTCCGTTATGGAAGGCTCTTTATATTTAATCCATACTTTATAAATTTCATTCTGCTCAAACGATACTTTTATGCCTTTATTATGTTTAATTATATTATTAATTAATGTTCTGTAAGCAAAAAGTAATTTTTCTTCTTCGTTAAGTAACGATTTTATATCCTTTTGGGATTCTAATATGTCAAAACTTCGTTTTATATCTGTTCTTTTTTTATAAATTCTTATATTATATTCGTTTAATTTTAAAATATCGCCGCAAAGTTTTAATGCTTCTTTATATTTCTTATTTAAGGTCAGAAAATCTATTTCATTCTCGATGGATTTAAAACTGTTTAACGAAATAATATATTTAGAAATGTCATTTTTAAATTTATTCGAGATAAACAAATTATCCATTTCGGCAAATATATAATTATCTCTTTTATATTTGAGCCTCCACTTTTCCATAAAGAGGTTAATATTTTCAATATCGTGCTTTCTTCTGCCCACCGTTTTTTCTTCAAAATGAAATATTATGCTCTTCGGATTAAATATAAGCATGTAACCCGCTTCGCGCAATTTAAGGCATAAATCCACGTCTTCGAAACCGTTAATATAGCCCTCGTCAAAACCGCCAACCGCCTCGAATATTTCTTTTTTGAGCATAAGGCATGCCGCAGTAAGCGCATTATAGCTCCTTATGTAAATTGCATTCTTGATATCCGATTGCCCGCAACCTGATATATCCATTCTTGAATAGGCATTATAAGGAACTAACCGTTCTTCGAACATTATGCCGGCTTCCTGAATTTTTTTGTCTGGATATAACAGTAGAGGACCTGCGGCGCCTATTTTTAAAGATTTGGCCTCGCCGGAGTTCACGGAGCAATAAAGTTCGTCTATGGCTCCCTTTGAGACCACCGTATCGTTATTTAAAAATAAAATATTTTCGGAATTTGAAACTTTCGCTCCCATATTAGAAGCTTTTGCAAACCCTAAATTCTCATCGTTTGAAATAAAGCGAAAATTCTTTAAACCGTTAAACTTAGTAAAATATTCTTTCGTTTCGTCGGTTGAACCGTTGTCTATTATAATTATTTCAAAATCTAACAGGGGATGGTTTTTAAATATCGAAAAAACGCATTGCTTAGTATAGCTAAAATTATTATATGCCGGTATGACGATTGATACGTCAAAACTTTCGGCTTTATGCCGCCTTTTATAATTAACCGTGGCTGAACTTATATTATAAGAAGGAATATACAAGGCGTCGGAAAGAAAATAATTAAATCCTCCGCCCGTATAAAAAGACGAAAGCTGTAAAAGCAAAGTTTTGTCTTTTAGCGTCAAATCGTTAAAATCTTCTCCGGCAACAAGCGTTTTAAAGCCGATTTTAACGATATAAGGAAAGTCGGTTTTAAATTTTTCTAAAATATTTTCCCTAGTTTTTATATCTATGAAATCGGCATCTATAATAAGAAAAAAATCGTCCCCCGCTATACCGTTCTTATCTAAAAAAGCACGGATATTGGCCAAATTTTCCTGCGAATAAAATAAATCCGGTTTACGGCTGTTAAGGCTCTTAAATTTATAATCTATAACAGGAAAAGGATTATAATCGTCAAGATAAACAACATAATTCATATTTTCGGAAGGAGATTCGGCTGAACAATATTTTAAATAAATATTTTCGTCGAAAAATTTCCATTCTTCCGAAACGAGATATAAATCCCAATTGTTAAATTTATTATGCAGATCTCTTATGAAAACGGTGCTTTCAAGTAATTTTTCGGGTCGTTTTAAGTCGATATTGATTAAAACTTTTTTAGGCTGTTTAGATATGTCCGTTAAACCGGTTTTTTTAGAATTAATTTTGATTTTCCCCTGTTCGTATTCGCCTGCGGAAGCTATCGGAAAAACGTTTATAAAACCGGCATATTCTATATATCCTTTTAGCAAGTATTCAGAAACCGCAGTTCCTATATATTCAATATAAAACGATGAACCGTGCGATAAAACTCTGAAAGCCTCTGAAAATAATTTCTCCAATTCTTCATAGGTATAATCGTCGGTTATATTTATCAACGATAAATTCCTAAAGGAAGAATCCGGTATATTTTTTATAATACCTATCAACTCGTTAAAATTTTTTTTATCTTTAAAATTTATAACAGTAGAAATATTAAAATCATGAAATTTTTTTACGGTGATTTCTATATAATCCGAATTTTCTTTTATTGTATAAATTAACAAACCGCTTTGATTTATTTTTTCTTCAAATAAAGGCAGAAATATATAATCCTTAGGAACGGCAAATTTAAAAAAATCCGCCGATTCGAGCTCTTTAATAATTAAAGACAGGGATTCGTTTATTGATTTTTCGCCGAAAATATTAAATATTTTAGGTTTTATAGTTTCCATATTTAAATTAAAGTTTGTTTGTAGCGGATAATATTTCTATAATTCTGCCAACGCCCTCTTCGGCGTTGATACCGTCCGTCTTTATATGTACATCCGGCTTTTCCGGCTTTTCGTAAGGAGAATCGACGCCGGTATAGCTTTCTATTTCTCCGTTTAACGCCATTTTGTACCAACCTTTTGCATCCCTATTAACGCATTCGTGAAAAGGAGTGTCTATAAATATTTCGACAAAGTCGCCGGACCCTATTATCTCCTTTGCCGTCTGCCTGTGCTTCTTTAAAGGCGAAATAAAAGATGCTATAACGATAATCCCTGCATCTACGAAAAGTTTGGCGGCTTCGGCTACTCTTTTTATGTTTTCCAACCTGTCCTCCTCGGAAAACCCCAGCCCCCTGCTGAGCCCGTGCCTTATATTGTCCCCGTCTAAAAGATATGTATGATAGCCTTTTTCGTTTAAACGCTCTTCAAGTAAATTAGCAATGGTGCTCTTCCCGCATCCGCTGAGCCCGGTAAGCCACAAAACACACCCTTTCTGGTTTTTAAGTTTTTCCCTGTCGCTCCTTTTTATTTTATGTTCGTGCCAAACGATACACGGGCTTGAATGATTTTCTGCTTTCATGTTTCCAAGTTTCCGCTTTGGCGCGAATTACAAGATGTTAAAGATTCCGTTAATTCCGCAATTTTTGCGTCTTTTTTGTCAAGTTCTTTTTTTAAATAAAGCAATGCGTCGAATTGCGCCTGCATATATAAAAGCGTGGAGCGGAGTTCCTCAATCCATGAATAAATTTTATTAATCTTTGCCGCCGCTTCGACACTATCTATAGAAATTTCATCCATTGCGATGCGTTTAAGTAAGATATAAAGTTCGGCAACTTTAGACGGAACTTCCGCATTTGCGGCAAGATCGTCTATCCCGAAACTTGAATGCCTGAGGGATTCGCTCAAAAATGATTCTTTATACTCTATAAATTCGGGACTATCTGCGTCGAACTTCAAATTTAAACGTTCTGCCGTTCTTCCGAGCTGTTTTCCAGGATCTTTCATCAACTCGTCGTAATCGACGACTATGCGGTTATAACCTGCCGAATAAATCAAAGAAGCCAATGTTGCTCCTAACCATATATAAAATCCTTTGACTGAGTCAAAACCTTCTCTATTATGCATCGATGACTTTATTACGCTTAAAGGATTACGGCAGGCAATGATATATGATACTTCTATCCCTGCATCCTTAAACACTTCATTCCAAAACGGCAATAATTTGACTGCGTGGGGGTCCTTAAAGCCAAACAAATCGGTATTTTCAAATCGCCTATTAACAATATTTGCGGCAATAGGATAAAAAGCCGATAAGACCAGATTAGTGTTATCGTCAAATATCGGCAAAGCTGGATTATCCCAAGTATAGCCAATAGAATTAAGCATGTTCACATCTAAATGGCTTATTTCTAAATCCTCAAAGAACCCTTTTTCGTTATCGGGGCTAACTATGTCATGTTCATAAAAATTTCCAAGATTGACTCCTAAAACTTGAAGCCCTCTTGTAATTGCACTTGTGCCGCTCCTCTGAACGCCTATTACAGCAATAATCCTCTTCTTTTTTAGGTCATTTGCCTTCTGCATTGGAAACGCCGTTTATTTTAGTTTTCATATCTTTCAAAATATTGCTCCAGATATCTATATTAGGCTTAAGTTCGAACTCGACTATATCGGCAAGAAGAACGTAATCCTGTTTCACCTGTGTCGAAAGAACCGAAGCAAGAATTTTTTCAAGGTCGTTAAAATAAGACTGGACGCTTTTGCCGTCATAGACAAGGTTGTTATAATCAATTTTTAAAAACTGGGATATTTTTTCCATGATTTGAATAAACATAGTAAGTCCGCTTAGGTATGCCGAAAAATTTTTAAATCCTGCATTACTGTTTCCCCATCTTATTTCATCGGTAGTTTTTACTACTCCTGCTTTAAATTCGTTTAAAAACTTTATAGCGGCGTTTAACGAACCGTTTAAAAGTTCAAGCTGATTCATCGTAGTTATTTTAATTTCGTCGGCGTCTCCAAGTTTAAAAGCCTTTGATTTGTCGGCGTCCAGCATTAAATCGTCGTATTGAGTTCCGTTTATCGCTATGCTTTTTATTACTTTGCCTTCCGGAATATAACTTTTTATGCTGCCGCCGTATAAAATGTCGTACATACTGCCGGCGCTAAAAACGGAATCGTTTAAATGCCCGTCGATATATAGTTTCATGATAAATCCTCCGTTATCGTAATATGGTTAAATTATATTTATAAATTTTTGATTTTATCTAAAAAAATTAACGAAACCTTTTTAAATATATTTAATTGGAGCTTATACATGGAATAATTTTTAAGAGAATCTAAGGCAAAACCGAACAAATCGTAGCTGACCGAACTGTTCTGGTTTATGACGTGAATCTGGTTAAACAGAGATAAGTCGTCATAAACCGAAGATAAATATTTTAATTCAAAATCTATAGATTTTATTTTACAGGTATATTCTTCTATTTTTTTTGAATTAAACGGGTCTTTAAGAGCCAAATTTATCATTTTTTTTGTCTCCGACATACCTCTTTTGCATAGAGCGATAAGCTTTTCAACGGACTTTAATTCTTCCTTGATATCTAAGCTAAGATTATATTCTATGCCCTCAAAACAGTCAAGAAAAAGTTCTATTTCGTTTTCGTCTATCTTCCAAAAATCTCCTTCGTAATAATGTTCTAGAGATAATTTTAGTATTTTAAGTTTTAAATCTTTAAAATTTAACTTAATTTTTACCGCCGGCAGATAATCGATAAATTTTTTAGAATCAAAACGGGACAGATAAGGAATAATGCCGCTATTCTTATAATCGGACAGTTTTTGGGCATAGTCGTTTTCTTTTTCGAGAACCATCAAAGACATATCATAAATATATTCAGGTTTAATTAATCCCTGGCAAACCGGATTTAAACATTTTAAATTAAAATCGCATGGAAAACATCCAATATCGGGAATTACGAGCAAACGGTTTTCGGCATATGGTCCCGTTTCTAAAAAACCAACGTTTCCGGTATAAATAACGATTAATTTAGTTCCTACGGCAACTCCTATATGCATTGTTCCTGTATCGTGTGTTATAAGAAGATTTGAGCGCCGTACTATATAAACAAGGTCGGCAACCGAGGTTTTTCCGGTAAGATTAATAAGTCTTTCGTTTGCGACTATGCTTTCTATAAAACCGCCTGCTTTAACGTCATATTTTGCTCCGAGTAAAACTACTTTAGTTTTAATGTCGCCGTTTAAAAACATTTTGGCCAGTTCCGCAAAATAGTCGTAACGCCATTTTTTTAGCTCAGTCGATGCTCCTATGGCAAAAGAAACGATATTATCGCTTTCTTCTATACCGTATTTTTTTAAAACTTCAAACTCCTTATTTCCATCATGTTCTTCATTATTTTTTTTTGCGTCTAAAAAAATTTTATTCACGTGTTGTTTATATTGGGTTTTATTCGTCCTGATAGTTCTTTCGTATAGATCGACGAGATTTAAAACGCTTACTTTTCTGTTTTTAACTGCAGAAAATATATAAGCTATCATTTCGTCGTTAGATATTATAATTCCTTCGCGGTTTACAGAAATGCCTATATTTTTTAACGAATTTAAAATATAAAGGAAATAAACACTGAATTCATCGTGAGAAAGGTTTACCGCAAGGTCGTAATTTACCTGCAAGATACCGTCGAACATGGCGCCTAAAGCTTTTAGAACATCTATAGTTAAGTCGAAATTGTTTGCTTTTAAAAGTTCGGATAGTCCGGTAACGTCTATAAGTTTAATCTCATCGACATACGGAAGAAAAGGGGCAATTTCCGCAAATTCTTTAGAAATTATAAGTTTAACTCGGCTTTCCGGATAGGTTAGTTTAATTTTTTTAAAAAGAGCGGTGGACTGTATAAGGTCGCCCATGCGGGTAAGATTCAGTATGATTACATTTTTCATCGCTTATTACAGCCCTTCGAGTTTTACTAATTTTGTTTTTATCGCCCATAACATTAAAATCATAGCTTCCGATTTCGACAACCTGCCCTTACCGCTTTTTATGCTCTCTGCCATATCTCTTATGGAAAGCGATTTCTTGTCAGAAAACTGCATAATAAGGTCGTGAAGCTCTTTATTTCCTTCAGTTTCTCTTAAAAGCTCGGAAATATTTTGCTTTCTGGTTTCAAGTTTAGATTTTATCTGTTCGTATGAATCTAAAAGTATTATACTCATCATCTCGCGGACGCGACGTTCGTAAGTGTGATTTTTAACTACCGTTTCCCTGCCGTGAGCGGCTATAGACAATCTTTCCTCTTCGTTGGCAAGATAGTACTTTATTTTTTTTCTTAAGTCGTCCACCGTATCAAAAACAACCAAATCTTTTCCGTCTTCAAAAACTCCATACATATACTTGCGCCTGTCCACAAGCTGAAAACCTCCGCAGGCTAAAATTTCGTAAACTCTCGGATTTAAAAAATCGCCGTTTGGATTTATGTCCCAATGCCACATGGAAGAATGAAGATTTATGTTTATTTTTGAATAGTTATATATTCTTACTGCTTCTTCTTCCGTAAATCTCTTGCCGCCTTCCTGAATGAACAGGCTTAATGGCAATCCGACATGCCAGTCGCTTCCCCATATTTTGAAATTAAAATCGACAAGCTGGGCAAAGACGTTTTTCCTGTTATAATAACCCGCTCCGGCAAAACTTATGTCGGAACCGTATTTTATCCTGTCATCTTCATTTATTTCGTTAATTTTTTTATGAAAATTTGGAAGACATGCTAATGGAAGATAATGATAGTTGTCTGCGCCGATATTTTTAAGTTCCGCAAAAAAATCGTCTTTTTGTATAGTAAAGAAATAATCGACGTTCTTTGCTATAGTATTCCAGTATGTAAGCGTCCTAAAATCTTCTACGAACCAGTATGCAGTTTTAATTCCCATGCTTCTTAGTTTAAGCAAAGTTCTTTCGCTGGATGGCGACTGCGCCATAAAAATAACCAAGTCCGGCGGTTCGTTAAAAACCGAAGAAAGAAGAGCTTCGGACATGAGGTTAAAAAGGCTCTGCTTTAATGAATTTACATGGTCTTCGTTGGTGGTAAATTCGCCCATATATTTATATGCATCGTAAAATTTTGAAAAATCAAGTATTTTTGCATCGTAGCCGAGGCTTAAAAGAGCCGAATATAAATAGTTTCCTATTGTGGAAGAACCGCCGTACATCGGCTGAACTACTAAAACCCTGAAAGAAGACGGTGTAAAGAACTGGTTAATTCCGTGAAGTTTATGTATAAGCGCATATTCTTCGGAAAATATTTTTTTATACGGAGGCAGTTCACAGAATAATATGTTGCTTTTGTCGAGTTCAAGTTTTTGGGAAACGGCGGAAGCGTCTAGATAAAGGTTTTCGCTTATGCGGTCTAAAACTGTAACGTTTATTTTAGAAATTAATTCTAAAATATCGAAATTGCTTTTTATAAATTCAATAGATTCTTGAGCAGGTTCGACGACTTCTATTCTTATTTCTTTTTCATCTTTTTTTAAAAAATCAATTAAAGTTTTTATATGATAACCCGCTCCCATACCAAAAATTATAATTTTATCAGGTATTCCTTCCAAATTAATCCTATCCATAACCTGAGCCGCCCATTTCTGCGCTTCGGAAACTGGGTCGTAAACGGAATGAACGGTTATTCCGTTAATCTTAAAAGACGGAGCGGATATAGTTTTGGTTTGAACTATCTCGAAATTTAAATCGTTACGGCTCATATTTGAATTATTCATATATTTATATTTTCTTAAAACATTTTTAAAATATCTATAGCATTATCTAAAAGCAAAATTATATCGTTAAAACTTTTCTGCGCACCTGATAAGTTTAATTCGTCTATAAAATAATCGCATGCAAGTTTAAAATAACTATAGTTTAAACCGAGAGATTTCACGGAGTTTTTGAATTTTTCAAAATATAAAGCGGCGTATTTATCATTTTTATCTTCTTTATTAAATGATTTAGAAGCATTTTCAAAAACGCCTTTTATGAAATTAATTTCTTTTATTAAAGAATTTAGAAGACTTTCGTCTATTTTATAATATTTGTTCGTATATCTCAAAACATTATTTTTATCAATTTTTAAGCTATTTTTTGAAAGTACGTTAATCCAGCAGAATTTTAATATTTCAGAAGCAAAATCGTTTTTAGATATTTTTCTTTTATATAACGGATAAAAGTGGACAGAGCTTAAATGCTTACAAACGGCGACCGAAAAATTCCCTTTTTTTACGTTTGCGATAACTCTTTTTTTAACGTCGGAAAATTTAATTTCTTGTTCTTTAAAAGAATAATGCAGTTTATTTTTGATTATCTGCATAAGGGCAAGGTTAAAAACGTCTTCGGGGTTTATATCGTTTTTGCATGCGTAATTAAAGCGGCATGGTTCATGCTGCATACACGGATAACATTGTATAACGGAGTGTATCACGTAAGAATTTTCTACGTGAGGACCGGTTTCGTAAAAATTGGCGTTGCCGGTATATAAAGAAACAGACGGAACGTTAAAAATCTGCGCTATATGTAAAGTTCCGGTATCCGACGCAATAATTAAATCGAAGTCTTTTATAAGATAAATAAGTTCGTTTAGGTTGGTCTTTCCGGTCAAATCGATAATATTTACGCCGTCAGGCAGTTTTTGTTTTATTTCTTCGGCGGCGGACGATTCTTCTGGAGTTCCTACAATTATTATTTCGCAGTTTAAATTTAGAGAAAGCAGGCTTATCAGCTTTGCGTAATTTTCGGATTGCCAGATTCTTTTCTGATGCGTTGCTCCTATAGAAATGCAAATCCTAACGGGTTCGCCGCTTAATCGTTTTTTTTTGCTTTCGATTTTCTTTTTTAATTTTATAATGCCATACGAAGTTTTTATTTCGGCCGTCTTTTCGCTGCCTATAAGAGAATATATATCGGTAATATTTATCCTGTTTAGGCTTCGGTTTTTTACGATATTAAAAAGATAGTTTGCGGGACCGCTTCTTGAAATTGATTCTGCGGTTTTTTTTGATTTATTTAAAACAATAAAACCTTTCTTTTGATTTTTAAAAAAATTTAAAAAAAGGGAATTAGCAAAATCATAGTTTAAGTTTACGGCAAGTTCATATTCAGAAGTTAAATCTAATAAAAATTTATCAAATTTATTTAAGCATTTTACGGAAATACCGAGGGGATTCAAGATGCTTTCGTAAGTAATAAAATTTATTTCTGTATTAAAAATATTTTTTATGTCGTATATACTTTCGTCTATCAGTATATCAATTTTTTTTGCTTCGTCTCCGTCTGCAGAGGCTAAAGACTCGATAAGCGGAACCGATTGAAAAAAATCGCCTATTCGTCTCGTTTGGAATATAAAAATATTCATTAAGTATATTATTCATTCATCAAGAGGATATATCGCGTTAAGCGGATACTGCAATACCGCCTGAAACCGGTTTATTAGAAATACTTGCATTAACGTTTGAAAGCGCGCTATTTTGTTTCTGTTTCCTGTCTTTTTCTATTATAATCTTCCAACCGTTTAAAAGGTTTTGTAATATATTAAGCGACTCGTCAAGTTTATGCGCATCTTTCTTAAGATTTGCCGTCGTCAGATGGATTGACAAAAAAGTATAAAGTTTGTTCAAATTTTTTGCCGTTTCCCCGCCTTTTTCCATATTGAGACGTGCATTGAGTTCATTAATAATGGAAACGGCATTGGATATATTTATCGACTTGCCTGCATAATCGTTTTGCGCAAGTCTTTCTTTTGCTTCTTTTATAAAATTTATAGCGCCTTCATAAGCCATTATTATAAGCGTTCCCTGGTCAACTGTATTGACGTTTATGTTTTCGTATTTTGAAATTGCATCCATATAAAATTTATCCTCCTTAAAGTTTATTTATATACCTTTATAGTTAAGCGCCTTGGGCAATCATCTGCTTTATGCTGCTGGTCATAGCCGAATTTGTAGTTTGCATCTGCCCTATGTAAGACTCCAAATTAGAAAACTCCTTGGTGTACATGCCCATCTGAGTCTGAACATTAGCCTGCATCTGCGCAATCTGGTTATTCATATTCGTAAGCTGCGTGTTAATTTGCGCCTCGCTGAATTGCACCACGCCGTTTGCAGAATTGGTATATGTATTTAAAAAATTCGTCATACCGCCGGGTTGAGAAGCACCGCCAGCAGTGGGCGAACCGTTTACTAATGCGCTGAAAAACTGCTGAACCTGTTGAGGGTCCGACGTCAGCATATTATTTAACGCGGAAGCGTTAAGCTGAAGTTTTCCCGAACCGCTTGAACTTTGCGTAATTCCGTAAGTAGAAGCAAGACCGGCATTTCCGGAAAGACCGGGCGCTTCGCTACCTATAAAGCTATAAAGATTATTCACCAAATTAGTCAGCGAAACATTGCCGCCGAGAGGACCTAAAGTTTCCGATTTCGTGTTTCCGGAACCGCTCGAAGTTACGGTATTCTGTGCGGACACGTCGCCTATTACTTTATTGTATGCCGAAATAAAACTGCTCACGGCATTGTCTATGGTTTGCGTATCTAAACCCACCGTTATAGTGGTCGAACCTGTAGAAGCAAGACTTAGAGTAACGCCTGGAATAACGTTTTTTACCGTATTAGATTGGCTTGTTATGCTTATACCTTCATAACTTAATTTTGCATTTGCGGCAGATTGAGTAGTCGTAAAAGTAAGGGACGTTCCACCGGTAAGATTATCCGTAACGGAAGGCGCATAATTGGTTCCGGTATTATTACTTGTAAGAACAAGTTGATAAGGGTCGGATGTTGCGCCGTTGTTGATAATGGAAGCAGTAACGCCCGCGTTGGAATTATTTATAGTCTGCGCCAAATCTGCCAAAGTATAACCTGTGGTAGAGTTTAATGCAACGTCTGTCGTATTTCCGTTAACAGTTATATTAAACGTCCCAGTGGAACCTGAGCTTGCTACAGCCGTAGAAGTAGCCGCCACACCTTGCGAAGCAATTACTCCCGTAGTTGCGAGGCTTGAAACGGTTACATTGTATGTTCCGGGAATTGCCGAAGATGAAGCCTGAGCAGTTGCAACTGAAGTATCGCTTGAAGTTGCAGTAAAAGATTGAAACAAAGACGGCTGACCGAGAGCCGAAGCCGACGAACTTAAAGCGGAAATATCGGAACCTATAGACTGCCAAGCCGAAAGCTGATTATTAAGCGGCGTTTCCTGGGCATGCATCAATGTAATAGGGGCAGACAACGCTTGGTCAAGCGCTTTTAGAATTGCGGAATAATTTATACCCGACTCAGGACCGGTTCCCATAACTATAAGACCCTGATTAGGATATGAGCTCGGCGTCAGACTACTGCCTGTTGAAGTTATCGACATTTTATATTACCTCTGATAATTGGTTTACATATATTTTACAAAATTAATTAACAAAATTAATGTTACAGTTTACTATTATAAATCGAACCTTTTTGATAATTTGCCATCATTTTTAAAACCGAATTAGGCGGAATCTGCGCCAGAACTTTTCCGGTTTTAAAATCTACTACGTTAATGACGGCGCCGCCGGCGCTTGCATCCCATTTAAAAAGCATTGCCTGAGACAGCATAGGAGACGGGTTAAGATTCGACTCTATCTGTTTTGATAATTCTTTTTCTTTCCCGGCGTTGTTATTTGCCGGGTTGGCTTTATTTGCGGAAATATTTGTATTATTTGCGACATTGTCGTTATTTTTATTAGCTGTATTATTTTTGGAATTTACCGCAGACCCATTTATATTATTCGCATCCGATGCATTATTGCCGTTAGCAATATTTACGGCATTTACGTTTAACGATAACTGGTCCATAATATATCACTTCTTTTATTAGGGGGCTTAATGGGACGGATTTCAAATCCGTCCCATTAAGCCTGTCCCCATTAGTTTATATAATTTTATTTCAACAGGGTCAAAAGTCCCTGCGGAACCATTGAAGCCTGAGAAAGCATAGCTTCGCCGGACTGAGCCAGAGTAGAAAGCAACGTAAACTGGGACATTTCCTGAGCAAAATTTACGTCCATAATGTTGTTATATGCAGCCTGAGTGTTCGTTCCTTCAGTCTGAAGGTTTCCAAGTATCTGAGTAACCCTGTTCTGGTAAGAACCGAGCTGACCGCTTATGCCGGCTACCTGATTAACCGCCGCTTGAACCGCAGAAAGAGCCGTTAATGCGTTAGTAGAACTGGTCAAATTTACCTGCGACAGAGAAGATTGAACACTTGTTCCATTATTTAACCCTAATAGATTAGATGCAACACCCTGTATCGAAACTGAAATCTGGTTGTTAGTTGTACCGGCATTTGGACCTATTTGGAAAGAAAATGCAGAAATAGAAGTAGAACCCAATGTGGTTAGGGTTCCGCCACCGTTCAAAAGATGCAGTCCATTAAACGACGTAGAACCCGCAATCTGCGTAATTTCCGATTGAAGCTGTTGAAACTCGCTGTTTAGCGCCTGTAAGTTTGCGCTACTGTTCGTTCCGTTTGCGGCGTTGGTCGCAAGCGTCTGCATCGTGCCAAGCATTCCCTGTATGGTAGAAAGAGCGCCGGAAGCGATGTTAATTAAGGAGTTTCCGTTGTTGGCGTTTGACGTTGCCTGATTGATGCCTAAAGTAGTTGCGTTTAAGCTCTGAGCTATTTCGTAGCCTGCCGGATTGACCCAAGCGCCGGTTATCTGCAAGCCGCTGGAAAGTTCGTTTAACGCCTGTCCTAAAGAATTGTTGGTGTTTTGAAGATTGTCCGTTGCAATGATGGCTGATTGGTTTGAATTGATAAATAGACCGTTATACATTTTTTTATCCTCCGTGATAAATTATTCCGGCATCCATGCCGAAATTGTTAAATTAAGTTGCTTTTGCTTTATTTTTTAAAACATATTTTATTGAATAGATTAATAACCCTCGCTTTTAGAAAAACATCGACTAAATAATTAAAAACCTTAAATATTCACCTCCTTAAAAATTGTTTATCTTGTATCTTCTAAACTTTTAGATGCTTAACCTATCCCTTTGTAAATTAATCGTCACGACTATTTAAAAACTTTAATTTTTATTTTACTTCTTCTGCAGGAGTGGTTCATCAATTAATAAAAATACCTATTTCTTCCGCTACTGCCGGTGCAGTCAACCCTTCGGTATATATTGTTATATCGGCCTGCCCGTAAAATTTCTCTCTTTCTTTAAGTTTATCGGAAACAGACCTTTCGGTAAAACCTTTTTCGCCTAAAACCGGCCTGTGCGTTTCGGATTTTATCCTTTCGTAAATAGTCTTTGCATCGGCTTTCAGATAGAGCGTCGTTCCGATATTTTTGATAAGTATAAGATTTCCGTTAAAGGCAGGCATTCCGCCGCCGGTTGATATTACCCAGTTTTTAACTTCATTTTTAATTTCTTTGTTGTTTATTGTTTTATACTTTCCAATTATTTTATATATATCGGATTTATATTTATCTATTTTTTTTAAAATTTCGGTTTCGAGGTTTCTAAAATAACTTTCGCCTTTTTGTTTAAATATTTCCGTTATATTCATACCTTCTTGCGCTTCTATTAAACAGTCCAAATCTATGAAATTAAACCCTTTATTTTTTGCTAGAATCTTACCGACTTCGGTTTTTCCCGCTCCCATAAAACCTATTAACACGATATTAGTTCTTATTTTCATTTTTTGCAATACCCGTCATAGTTTCTTTTAATCTCGGCAAAACAGTCGCCGCCGAATTTTTTAAGAAAAAAATAGCATATAGAAAAAGCGAGGGTGGATTCGACGACGATCGACGCGGCAGGAACGGCGCATACGTCGGACCTTTCAAGAAATGCTTTTTTTGCTTTGCAAGTATTTAAATCTACGGTGTCGAGATAGGGCTTCATTAAAGTGGGTATCGGTTTCATCGCGCATGTTACGCTTATTATTTCTCCGTTGGACATTCCCCCTTCGATGCCGCCGGCATTGTCGGTTTTTCTATAAAAGCCGCCACTGCCGCTGCAATAAATCGAATCATGACATTCCGAACCTTTAAGATAGGCTGATTTTACTCCGGCGCCGATTTCTACGCTTTTAATTGCCTGAATACTCATTACGGACATCGCTATGTGGGCGTCCAATTTCTCGTCCCACTGGGTAAAGCTGCCGAGACCCACCGGCACGCCTTTTATCTGTGCGGTTATAAGTCCCCCGACCGTGTCGCCTTCGGCCTTCATCTTGTCGATGTAAACCTTTGTCCTTTCTTCGATTTCCAGATACGGCATGCGGAGTTCGGAGTTTTTTATGTTCCTACTTATAACTTCGTCGAAAAGGTCGATAAGATTAAAGGCAAAGGGGTCAGAATTAAATTCTGACCCCTTTGCCCTGTTCAATTCCTGCCCCTTTAACTTGTTTTTCTCAGCCGCCTCA
>SHMQ01000023.1 GCA_008534395.1 Candidatus Acidulodesulfobacterium acidiphilum | reverse complement strand
ATTCATATGCCGCCGCTCATTGTTACATTAAAGTCGATGCCGCCGATGAACTGAAAGACAGATTTAACGCATTGATGAACAGACTGCAAATATGAAATTTATGCAAAAAATGTATTTATTGGGTTTTTAACTGGTGCCCCCGACCGGAATCGAACCGATGACCAAAGGTTTAAAAGTCAGGCAACGTATTTAATAACATATTAATTTTATTAATAAATTATTAACATAAAATCGCCTATGGGACAAATTTGAGACAATCACGCTGTAAAACCCTTTACTACGCTTAAAAGTCCGGTAATTACCTTTTGAATCCTCTATCTTGCTTACTCCTGCGGTTAAGCTGGCATCGGCTTGCGGGTTCGGCCGATATAAACATATCTTAACTCACCGTTAGAAAGTTCTCTTTCTGGCATAAAACTTTGGCTTTATAAACGCTAAACTCCATATCTTTTTCATCAGGAAAATATGCCGTTTATACCGATACAATGCTTTTAAATGTTTGTTTCGCCTATAAATTATTTAAAAAATCTTTAAAAAAATAAAAACAAATAAAAAAAACACAAAAACAGATTTTTCTTGAATTCCTCGGGGGGGGGGGTATAATATTATATTTTAAATAAAAGACTATAAACAGAGGGTAAAAATGCAAACAAAAAATAATAAAGAAAGCAGGGAAAAC
>SHMQ01000022.1 GCA_008534395.1 Candidatus Acidulodesulfobacterium acidiphilum | reverse complement strand
GGAGGGAGGGGGGAGTTAAATATAATTATGAGAAAAGGAGAGAGAGAAGAGAGAAAAAATAGAAACAAAAAAACATATACAAATCCTGCTCGGGAGATTTTTCTCCCCCCCCCCCCCCCCCCCCCGACTTATGTGCTTTATAAAAAATAAAATCACTTACGTTCTGGGAGCTTTGTTTTTTATAATGGTTTTAACCTCAGCCGTTTCAATATGGCGGTTCGGGCTTGTTCCCTTAAGGCATTCTATCGTCTGCAATACAAAACTCCATTTAAAATTTATGAAGATAAACAAAAATATAGAACGCCTTAAAACAAAGACGCGACTGATTATATATTACGAAAAAGTTAAGCCTTTAAATTACCGCTATAAATTAAAACAGACTTTAAATAAAACAGAAATACTTGTAGGAAAAATAGATTCAGGATATAAAAATACCGCAGCATTTATTAAAAAAACAGCGCCGTATGCTAATTACGACCCCAAAATCGTAAAAATATTTGAAAAATCTTATTTTCAATGGGAAACCTTCGGTAAGCCCGACATTAAAAACTTTATAAAGTATCCAGTATATATTGCCCCGATAACGTCATACAGACTTTTTTCAAAATATATTCTTATGCCGGTATCTTCCTCGATTATGCCGTCAATGGCGCCAGCTTTGGAAGCGTTATCATATTTCAAATATATTATTAATATGTACTTTTTCGTATTTATCCTCGGAACCATTATCATAATAATGGTTGGAATTTTACTCGCATATTATTTTAGTAAATTATTCATCGTCAGAAAAAGCGAACAAAGATTGAAAACATTTTTTAGTAAACTCCCCGTTCCGTCGTTAATCGTTAACGTCGAATCCGGTCTTATTATAGACGCAAATAAAAAAGCAGTAGAGTTTTACGGCTATTCTAAAGAAGAATTTACGCATATGACTATTGCCGTTATAAATCCGTTTATATCGATTGAAGAGAAGATAGATTTCATGGCAAAATCCTTAAACGAGGGCTATAATTTTGCTATTTTTAAACATAAACTCAAAAACGGAGAGATAAGGGATGTTGAAGCGCATATCTCCGGTATTATATACGACAATAAACCTTACGTTCAGGCTATTATAACGGATATTACCGAAAAAATAAAAGCGCAAAAACGAGTAGAACGATTATTTAATTTTAATGCGGCTCTGGCCATGATAAATCAAACAATCGCGGAAAGCGCTGACGAAAAAGAGATGCTTAAATCCGTTTGCGAACTTGCCGTTAAATATGCCCGTCTTAAACTTACATATATTGGAACGCCTGATGAGGATGAAAAACTCCGGTTTCTTGCATCGGCCGGCGAAACAGGTTATCTTGACGGAATTTTTATTTCCGTAAATCCAGACATTCCCGAGGGTCAAGCTATATCAGGCAGAACATGGCGGGAAGGTAAAATGCATTATGCACAGTCTTTTATGGGTTCGCCTTTTTTATCGCCTTGGAAAGAACGCGCCGAACGCTTCGGCATAGAATCAGCCGCTAATTTGCCGGTTTACCGAAACGGTAAAATTTGGGGATTGTTCGGAGTATATCATTATGAGGAAAACATATTCGACGAAGACCTGAAAACCCTGCTCGAAGAAATAGCCAAAAACATATCCAGGGGGCTAGACAGAATAGACGTTTTAATCCGCGAACATGAACTTATGGCGGCGCAGGAAGCCATTCTAAACAACACGATAGCAGGAATATCGATTACCGACCAGAACAGGCTTTACATAAACCTAAATAACAGGTTTGCGGAGATATTCGGTTACGGAAGCAAAGACGAACTGCTTGGGCAGTCGGCCAGGCTCCTTTATTTTGACGACGAAGAATATAACCGAGTAGGAGAATTTTATAAAAATATTTTCTTAGAGAAAAAAACCGCTACTATTTCGCCTATTTATTTTAAACGCAAAGACGGAACGGCTATATGGTGCGAGATGTCAGGTTCGCCGGTCAGCATAAACGGTCAGGACGCAGCGATTTGGACTTTATACGATATCACGGAGAAAAAGCTTTTAGAAGACAAACTTAAAGACTCCGAAGAATTGTTCAGGACTTTAGCGGATAATATGCCGGAGGGGCTTGATATGCATACGGAAAAATTTATATACGCAAATCCGGCATTGCAGGCAAAATTAGGCTACTCCGAAGAAGAATTAAAAAATATGTTTTTCTGGGATATATTAGCCGAAGAACATAAAAAAACCGCAAAAGACGCGATTAAAAAAGGTCTTGTCGATATAGATTATAAGCATTACGTCACGTTTAAAGTATTTAAAAAAACCGGCGAAGAATTATGGATGTATATTTATGCAGGTTCGGCATTATATAAAGGGAAAAGAGTAAGAATTGCAACTTTTACCGACATTACCGAATTAGTCCAATTAAGAAAACAGCTCGAAAAAGAAAAAGAATCTTATAAAAATATTTCCGAGAAAGACGACCTTACCGGCATCTTTAACAGAAGGAAGTTTAAAAGCTCTTTGGAAAGACTGATCAAAATAGCTGCCAGATATAAAAGACCGCTGTCTTTAGTAATGTTCGACATAGACAGGTTTAAAGAGATAAACGATAACTTCGGCCATCAGGCAGGCGATTCCGTTCTCAGCGAATTAACCGCGCTCGTCGGAACAGCCCTGAGGGATACCGATATCCTTGCACGATACGGCGGGGAGGAGTTTATGGTCATAATGCCGGAAACGGATATTAATGATGCGGAAAATATTGCCGAAAGAATAAGAAAGACGGTCGAAAACCGTATATTTAAATATGCAACTTCGGTAACGATAAGTCTCGGGGTCGGCCGGTATGCGGACGGCGAAGATGCGGACGGGTTTATAAAAAGGGTTGACGGCGCACTGTATAAGGCCAAACAGGGCGGAAGGAACAGGGTATGTATAGTATAAGTATATAAGCAGTATAAAGTTCTGGTAAGAAATAATAAAGCAATAAAAGGAGGCTTTATGATATTGAAAAACAATAGAACGATATATATTATAGAGGGCTTATTTTTAACCGCTGTTTTGCTGTTCGCCGGCATTTTATTATATTTCGGCCCTGTTTCCGTTAAAAAAACTTCCGCTTTCCATTCAGAACTTTTACTAAAAATAACGAAATTAAATAAAGATATAGACCTTGTTAAAAGCGGGGTAGTCAAGTCCATATATTACGGGAGTTTAAAGGATTCGCCGCTCCAAAAAACACATCTTAAAAAAGTTCTAAATAACTTAGGCCTTAATTTAAAAAAGACGGATAAACAGTACAAAGAACTTGACGTATTTATCAAAAAAAACAGCGACCTTTTAAAGAATAACCGTCAAATTATATTATATTTTAATAAATCATACTTTCAATGGAAAAATATCGGCAAGCCGATTCTCAAAATAATTATAAAATACCCTAAATATATATCGTCAAGAATATCGTATAAGCTTTTTTTAAAACATACCCTTTATCTCTGTCATTTGCCTACCTCAAATATTATCAAAGATACGAAATCGGAATTTAAACGGGATATTAACATCGCTATTTATGCATTTATAGCGGTTACGTTTGTCATCATATTGTTTTTAATTTTATTTTTTTATTACTTTAATAAATCTCGGAAAATTTTATTAAAAAATGAACAAAAATTCGAGTCTTTTTTCTATAATCTGCCGCTTCCTTCTTTTATTGTTGATATTGAAACCGGTCGTTTTATTGATGCCAATGATGCCGCCATAAAATTTTACGGTTATTCAAGAGAAGATTTGCTAAATATGGATATAAGCAGGATAAATGTTTCCAACACCCCTCAAGAACTTAAAATTTTCAGAAAAACGATGGCGGCAGAGGGGGGCGGAGTTACTATTTTTCAGCATAAACTTAAAAACGGTGAAATAAAAATAGTCCAACCTTATATAGCCATAATTACATTAAATAACAAACAGTGTTTATTAGTAATAATTTTGGACATAACCGAAAAAACGGCAAACGAAAAATGGATGCGCACTCTATATACAGCAATAGAAAACAGCCCTGATTGGATGATGGTAACCGATAGTCTTGGAAATATAGAATATGTTAATGGCGGCGTAGAAAATATAAGCGGATATAAAAAAGAAGAGTTAATAGGGAAAAATCCGAGAATTTTTCAATCAGGATTGTATAGCGCCGAAGTTTATAAAACTTTCTGGGATACGATAAATTCAGGAAAAGTTTTTAAAGTTATTTTGACAGATAAAAGAAAAAACGGCGAATTATTTACTTTAGATGCAACAATAGTTCCTATCAAAAATAAAGAAGATTCTAAAATTACAAATTTTGTATCAATATCTAAAGATATAACGCGAGAAAAGAGATTAGAAGAAGAAGTAAAATATATCTCGTTTTATGACCCTTTAACCAAACTTCCAAATAAGAATCTCTTTACCCTTACCATTGATACTTATCTTAATACCAGGGGATATAAAGAGAAAGAACTGAACATTTCTCTTATAATAATTGATTTATATAAATTATCCTATATTAACAATACTTACGGATACGATACCGGAGACAAACTTTTGCAAAGTTTTTCAAAAAGATTAAATAATGTCACGAAAGACGGAGATATAATTGCAAGGATAGGAGGGGATCAGTTTGGAATACTATTTGTTAATTTACAAAATAAAGAAGATATTTTACAGATAATTAACAGGCTCAAAGAAGAATTTAAAAATCCTCTGCATATCGAAGAACGACCAGCGTCCGAATCTGCAATAGAAAACCGCAAAGTCAAGCCCGAACCGTTCAACGTTTCTTTTACCATGGGGATATCTATCTTTCCCGACGACGGGAAAAATGCTGAAGATTTATTGAGAACGGCGAGTATTGCGCTTCTGAGCGCAAAAGAGCAGGGGGAAGGAGAATATGAATTTTTTAAAGAGCCTATGAACGTTCAGGCATCGGAATTTTTAGTTATGAAAAATAGCATAATAAACGCATTTAAAAATAATGAGTTTTTAATCTATTACCAGCCCTACTTCGACATAAAAACAGGCAAAATAAAAGGCATGGAGGCTCTGGCAAGATGGAACAATAAAGATACCGGCATTATATCTCCCGTTAAGTTTATCCCTCTCATCGAGAAGATGGGGTTTATAAGGCAGTTCGAGGAGTTTTTAATAGATAATATCTGCAGGAGCTTAAAAGAGTGGAAAGAAAGCGGATTTAACATCGTGCCCGTTTCCATGAATATATCGCCTGCCAGTTTTAAAAAAGAAGGGTTAGTCGAAATGATTGTTTCCGCATTGGATAGATACGGAATCCCGCCGTCATTGCTAACCGTTGAAATAACGGAAGGCCTGTTTATAAAAAATTTAGATTACGCCGTTAAAATATTAAATATTTTTAAAGAAAAGGGGATTAAGATTTCATTGGACGATTTCGGCACGGGTTATTCCTCTTTATCTTATATAAAGAATATACCGGCGGATTTTATCAAGATAGATATTTCGTTTATAAGAGGAATGATGGAAAATTTCAAAGATTCTGCAATAGTGAATACCGTCGTGGTTCTGGCTTCAAATCTGGGCATGAAGACTATCAGCGAAGGTGTGGAAACCGAAGAACAGTTAAAAATATTAAAATCTTTCGGATGCGATATCGTTCAGGGGTATTTATTTTCAAAACCCGTTCCCGAAAATGAAATTTTAGAGTTTTTAAAAGCATAAAAAATTAATAAAAATATTAAACGAATAATATTAAACGAATATTTCGTAAATTAAAAAATATGCTATAATAAAAAAAATAATATCAAAGAAATCGTAAGTTCATGAAAGAATCCGTTTAAGATAATTTAAGTTTAAAAAATACAATTGAAAACCATATATTCAAATATGTAACGGCGGTAACGATAAGTCTTGGGGGGTCACCGGTATGCGGACGGCGAAGATGCGGACGGGTTTATAAAAAAGGGTTGACGGCGCCGTGTTTTATATTTTCTGTGAATGCAGTTATGCTTTTTCTGTTTTAAACCGGTTTTTTCTTTTTTTATATAATAGCTATTAAGTTTATTAATTAATATGTCGGAAAAAATAAATAACATTTTTACCTCTATAGCCGAAGTATATGATTTCTGGGGGCATGTATTCAGTTTCGGAATCGACGGGCTTTGGCGTCTCGAAGTAGCAAAAGAAGCGGTTTCCTCGGATAACGGTAATTTAGGCGATTACAGAATTCTCGATGTCGCTACGGGAACGGGTTCTATTGCCATAGATATATCCAGAAAAGCAAAAGCCGCAAATAAACATGTCGAGATAGTCGGCGTAGATTTTAATGCCGATATGGTCAATATCGCCGAAAATAAGATTAAAAAGAAAAAGATAAACAATATTTGTTTTAAAGTAGAGGACGCCATGGATTTAGTCGAACCGGGATGCGCCTATGACGTAGTTACCGCAGGTTTTTTGCTGAGGAACGTGGACGACGTAGAAACATTTTCCGACGAGCTGAGAAGAGTTTTAAAAAAAGGAGGCAAATTTATTATACTGGAAATGGGCAGGCCGGAGAATAATTTTTTCAATATTTTCTTTAAAATATATTTTATTTTTATAAGATTAATAGGCTCTTTTATAGATAAAAAAGCATATGAATGGCTTACATACAGCATACTGGCGTTCGACAGAAAAAAAATGCTTAAAATACTAGGCGAAAAAAGATTTAAAGACTTAAAGATTAAAAATCTTCCTTTCCATATCGGCTTTATAATTACCGGAATAAAAAGTTAAATAACTTTATATAATTTTTTTATAATAAGCCGTAATAATTATGAATAAAAATAAAATAACAAGCTGTATAAAAAATATTGACTTATGACTATTAAGTCATTATAATAAAAATATACGATGAAAAAAAGCAGAAAATAAAGACCTGATAAAAAGAAAAATAAATCAAATAAAATCATGAAAATTAAAAGTTGCATTAAATATGCAGATAGATATATATATAAATATTCGATTAAAACGATACTTATAATCGTATTTGCCGCCGTCTATTTTACGGCTTCATTTTTATCTCCTTTTGCCGCCAAAGGCGCATACGCATTCTATCTTAAACCGGTCAGACATTCGGGCAGGCTGATTACATTGAACGAAGCTTATAAGCTTGCCGTTAACCGCAACGACACCATAAAAGCCGCAAAAGAAAGCTATTATCAGTCGTCACTTTTAAAATGGTCTGCCATAGGTATGGTTTTGCCGGATATTTCGCTTAAATATACCGACCAGAGAATGCATAAAAATTCGGCTCCGGTTCCGACGCAGTTTGCGCCGCTTATGGGTAATATATTTTTATTCTTTTTTCCTAACTACCAGTATAGTTTTACGTTAAACGAACCTCTGTTTAACGTCGGCGCTATTCCGGCTTATATGGCGGCGGAAAATAAGGAAAAGTCTTCTAAAATGTCTCTTAATAACGTTTCCGCAGGCACTCTTTACAGCGTAGCGGTTGATTATTATACCGTTTTAAACGACGTAAGCTTAATAAAAGCAGACCATAAAACGTTTAAAGAAGCAAAAGCCCATCTTGAGCTTACTACCGCAAAGCTTAACGCGGGACTTGCTATTATAACCGACCTTCTGCAGGCAAAATCTCAGTTTTATGCTGCAAAGCAGGAGCTTATAAGCGCTAAAAATAAGTTAAAATCGGATAAGGCGGCGCTTGCTTCCCTGCTGGGCGTCAGCCGCCATTTTATAACGACTAAGCCTAAACAGCCCCTGTTTAAAAAAACCGAACTTCGCAAATTAATCGTTCTTGCATATAATAACAACCCCGGTTTGAAGTCCCTGAAATTTGCCCAAAAATCGGCATCCGACCAGACGGCGTATTACGAGTCCCAGTATATTCCGAAAATAAATTTTTCGGCTTCATACAACGCTTTGTCAAACAGCCACTTTATTCCGGCGGGTTCTACTAATTTTTGGACGGCCGGCGCTACCTTGACTATGCCTATATTTCAGGGCGCTAATAGGATTATTTCCATAGAAAAGACGCGTTCCGAGGCAAACGAAGCTATGTATGATACGCTTCAGGAAAAGAGAAATCTTAAAGCTCAGGTAATATCGATGTTCTATAACGTAAAAAGTTTAAAATCGCAGGTCGGTACTCTTAGGCACGAAGAAAAATTTGCTTCTAAAAATTTTACCCTTGTAGAAGAAGAATTTAAAGCAGGAGTGGCTACAAGCGTCGACGTTGTTACTGCGCTTGCGGAACTTACGAGGGCGAGGCATAATCTGCTTTCGGCAAAGCTCGATTATTACGAATCCGTTTTGGATTTAAAAAGACTTATCGGTTCTTTTAAAAGAAAACTTATAGATATGAAAATCGATAAATTTAACTAAATTTAAGATATTTTATAGAAATTCAAAATAATATGTAATTTATGTAATTTAATAATCAATTAACCAATTCAATAAATAACGAATAAATAATTAATCGGGTGGTTCTGAATGAACGGAGAAAACGAAAAAGCCGAAACGGCGCAAAACGACTCTTTAAAAGAAGCTGACAGCAAATTTACCAAAAAAAATATTATTACCGCTTCTATTATACTTTTAATTGCAATTATAGGCGGTATATTCGTACTAAGATGGTATATTTTCGGGCTTACCCACGTATATACGGAAGATGCCGAGGTTGACGGACATATAGTCTCAATAAGCACTATGGTTCCGGGCAATATAAAAGCAGTTTACGTACATAAAAACGAAATAGTTAAAAAAGGCGAGCTTATAGCCCGCATTAATGATTCGACGTATTATCCCGAAATGCTTCAGGCTAAAGAAAATTATAAACTTGCAAAGGCAAAACTATTTAGCGCCGGAGGTAATGTTGCGCAATTCATAGGAAACTCTTATAACGCATACTACATTAACAGGCTGTCTTATACGACTGCTTCGGCAAATCTCCATAAAGCAAAATTATCGTATATACTTGCCAAAAAAAATTATTTGAGGGGACTTGCCCTTTTAAATAAACAGTTTATAACAAAAGAACAGTTCGATACCCTTGATACCCAGTATCTAATTTCAAGACAGGCTTTTATATCGGCTCAGTCGGCACTTAGAACCGCAAGAAGAAATTATGTGGAATCCAGATATATAAAGAGCGTTTCTTACGCAAACAAACTGACGACGCTTATTCCTATAGAAAAGGCAGTTAAGGTAGCTCAAGCCGCTTATAAAGTTGCTCTCGCCAACTATAAAAATACTTTTATATATTCGCCTATAAACGGCGTCATAACCGAAAAAATGTCTTACGCAGGCGAATATGTTACGCCGAGTACACCTATAGTTATGGAAAATAATTTGAAGCGCGTCTGGGTAACTGCGAACGTAAAAGAAACAGTCATAGGTAACGTTAAAAAAGGAGACCCTGTTACTATTACGGTAGACTCTTTTCCAGGAAAAGTTTTTAGAGGTACGGTTAAATTCGTAGGTTCGGTTACGACCTCTAAATTTGCATTAATTCCTACAAATAACCCTTCGGGAACATTTACAAAAGTAACGCACAGGCTTCCCGTCAGGATTGAGATATTAAACGACAAAAATCATCTTTTAAAGCCCGGCATGATGGTCGAAGTAACTATAAATACGGCCGGTAAATCCGGAAAATAAATACTTTTAGGAGATACCCGATATGAATATGAAAACTATGAAAAAAAATAAATCAATATTATTTCCTTACATTTCTTATATATTTATAGCTTTTGCGTATCTATTTTTTTTAAGCCCGATTTTCTTTATGCCTAAAGCATACTCATATAATAATTCACAAGGGAAATATCTTTTCCATTATTATAACTGCGACGATTGCCATTCCGTCGACGGCGTCGGCGGAAGCCTCGGACCCTCGCTTTCTAATTACGGTAATATGGTACCTGATTTTAACTGGACGGTACGGCAGATTAAACATCCTAATTCCCACTTTAAAAGAGGCGATAAAATAAGTATTCAAGGCAAAACGTATTACGTTATTATGCCGTCTTACAGCTATATACCTCAGTATGAAGTAAACGAATTGGCTTCTTATCTGGAATCGTTAAAGAAATAAAATATAACGTTTGTTACGGACTACTTGACTTCGTTTTTATTTTTCTCGTTTCTCAAATTTTTCGACGGCTGAATTATGCTGTTATTAGTGCCGGCGTCGTTATTGCCGTAAACCATGCCTGCGTCTCCGTTTTGGATCTGCAGACCGTTTTTAAATACCAGGTTAGTCCATGGATACGTTAAATCTATATCGTATTTTGCAAATTTTTTCGCTATTTCAAAATTTATGTCGCTTATAACATAATGTCTTCTTATAGGAGATTGTATCCATACTATAAGATCAAGGTCAAATGAAGACGAACCGAAACCTACGAACCATACGGAAGGTTTAGGTTCTCTCAAAACTTCAGGATTTTCATCGGCTATCTCAAGCAAAACTTTTTTTGCAAGGTCTAATTTCGATGCGGTTTCTTCTATTCCCAATGGTATATGCAGTCTTATTTTTGGGTCTTTGTGCGACCAGTTTATAACGTTGGAGGTTATAAAATTAGAATTAGGGACGATTATCGATATATTATCCCTAGTCGTAATAGTCGTGCTCCTTGCCCTTATGTCGCTTACTATACCGTCGTATCCGGCAACATCGACGTACTCGCCTTCTTTTATAGGCTTTTCGAACAAAATAATTATGCCGGAAATGAAGTTGCTTATTATATTCTGCATTCCGAAACCTATGCCGAGACCTATGACGCCGGCAAGAAAAGCCAGCGAGCTTAAGTTTATGCCTAAAACCTGAAATGCTATAAAAAAGCCGATAATTAAAATTATATACTTAATAAACCTGATTACGGTTTTTACGAACGATTTGTTTATAGTCCTGTTTTTTCTGAACTCTTTTTTGATGATATAGGCAAATAAAAACGATATTAAATAAGACGCCAGTATTATTATGAGGGATAGAATTATAGACAAAAGTCTTACTTTATCGCCGTCTATCGTATAAACTTTGTCTCTTAAAAATTCAAACATAATATGAATATTAATCCTGTTTATTATAAATTATAGTTATTTTTTTCTATCCGATATATTATAATATATAAATCAAAATTAAAAAACTGTAAAATAAAACTGTAAAATAACGCGTAAATTCATGGAAAAATTATAAATGATAAAAAGAAGACCGACTCGGACGATAAAAATAGGCGGCGTTGCAGTCGGTTCCGAAGCGCCTGTCAGCGTGCAGTCGATGACTAATACGCTCACGGAGGATTCCGCCGCCACCGTAAAACAGATAAAAAATTTAGAAAGTTATAACTGCGAAATAGCAAGGGTGTCGGTAAATACGGCTTTAGCCTCAGAATCGCTTAAGGAAATTATAAAAAACGTAAGCATTCCGATAATCGCCGATATTCATTTCGACCACAGGCTTGCGCTTGCATCGCTGGAAGCCGGCGCTGCAGGTTTAAGAATAAATCCTGGAAATATAGGCGGCAAGCAAAAAGTTAAAGAGGTCGTAAGCGCCTGCAAAGATAAAAACGTGCCGATAAGAATAGGCGTTAATTCTGGGTCTTTAGAAAAAGGAATTCTGGATAAAAATAAAGGGGATTTTGCCGCTGCAATGGTTGAAAGCGGGTTAAAGCATATTAAAATATTAGAAGACGAATCGTTTTACGATATAAAAATTTCTTTAAAATCGACTGATGTTTTAACTACGGTAAGGGGTTATAAACTTTTAGCCGAAAAGATAGATTATCCTTTTCATATAGGCATAACAGAAGCGGGAACGGTATTTTCCGGAGCGATAAAATCTGGGGTAGGACTCGGAATACTGCTCTATGAAGGGTTAGGAGATACTATAAGAGTGTCGCTAAGCGACGACCCTGTTATGGAAGTTATCGCCGGATATAATATACTTAGGGATTTAGGTTTAAGGCGTGGCGGGGTTCAGCTTATGTCCTGTCCGACGTGCGCCAGAACGGAAATAGACATAGTAAACATAGCTAAAAAATTCGAGAAGATTTCCGCTAAGATAAAGTCTGATATAAAGGTAGCTATAATGGGGTGCGTAGTAAACGGACCCGGCGAATCAAAGCATGCCGACGTCGGAATTGCCGGAGGTAGAGAAAAATCCGTTTTGTTTTCTAAAGGAAAGGTTATAGGAAAATTTGATAATAAAGAGATATTAAAAGCGTTAATAAGCCGGATAGAAAACATAACCGGCGAAAAAATAGATTATAACGACGACGATGATTTAAAAAATTAAGAAACTAAATAAAATAAACTATAAAATTGTAAAGAAAACGTTAATTATTCATTAAATAAAATAATTTTATATACAATTAAATATAAATATAAAATATAAAGGAGTCTATAGTGCGATATTCACATTTTTTTATTCCTTCTTTAAAAGAAGACCCTAAAGAAGCCGTTCTTAAAAGCCACAAACTGCTGCTAAGGGCAGGTTACGTAAGGCAGTTGTCCGGCGGAATATATACATACCTGCCTCTCGGTTTAAAGAGCCTGCGCAAATTAGAAGATATAATAAGACGGGAGATGAATGATGCCGGCGCCGTAGAACTCTCCATGCCTTTCGTTCAGCCGCTGGAAATATGGAAAGAATCGGGAAGGGATGAAGATTACGGCAAAGAACTTCTGCGTTTTAAAGACAGGCAGGACAGAGATTTTTGCTTAGCTCCTACTTATGAAGAGGTAATTACGGATTTGGTTAAAAAAAACGTGAAGTCGTACAAGGAACTTCCCTTAACTCTTTATCAGATTCATCTTAAATTCAGGGACGAGATGCGTCCGAGATTCGGTCTTATGCGCGCAAAAGAGTTTATTATGAAGGATGCTTACAGTTTCGATGCCGACGAAAAGGGATTAGACGAAAGCTATAAAAAAATGAAGCATGCGTATGAAAATATATTCAAAAGATTAGGGTTCGATTTTAAATTTATTAAAGCCGAGGCAGGTGAAATCGGAGGAAATTATTCCGAAGAGCTTATGGTTTTTTCCGAATACGGGGAAGACAAAATAGTAATATGCAATAATTGCGGCTATGCGGCTTCAATCGACGAAGCGGAATCGGTTTCCGATTATAACGGCCCGCTTGAATCTTGCAGACAGCCGAGAATGACCAAACTTTCTACTCCGGATAAAAAATCGGTTGAAGAGGTGGCGGAATACCTTAAAGTGGACAAAACCTGTTTTGCCAAGACGATAATATATGAATCTGAAATAGGTTTTATTGCGGCGTTGGTAAGGGGCGACAGGGACATAAACGAACGCAAACTAAAAAAAGCTGTAAAAATTAAAAATCTGTTTCTTGCAAAAGAGCAGGACGTTGAAAAAATAACGGGAGCGCCTTGCGGTTTTGCCGGACCTTTCGGTTTAAAAAAGCAAAACGGCCATACAGGCGTCAATGCTAACGGCAATACCGGCAATGACGATGCGGCGGATATTAATGCAGGTGACGGCGGCAATATACTTATAGTAATAGACGAGGAGATTAATAATTCGGAATACTGGATTACCGGCGCCAATGAAAAAGACTGGCATATGGCAAACGTTAAACCCGGACGCGATTTTAATTTTGATATAGTTGCGGACATAAGAAGCGTGCAGGCAGGCGATAAGTGCGTGAAATGTCAGGGAATATTAGGCATAAAAAATGCCATTGAACTTGGTCATATATTTAAACTCGGAGAAAAATATTCAAAAGTTTTAAGCGCAAAATTTCTTGACGAAAAAGGCGAGTCTAAATATTTCGTCATGGGCTGTTACGGTATCGGCGTCGGCAGAACTTTACAGACACTCATTGAGGTATTTGCCGATGAAAACGGTATCAATCTTCCAGTTTCCGTAAGTCCTTTTGCTTTAGCAGTCGTCAATCTTAACGTTAACGACGAAAAGATTACGGAAATTTCCGAAAAAATTTACGGAGATTTAACCTCTATGGGGGCAGACGTACTTTACGACGACAGAAAACTGTCCGCCGGCATTAAACTTAAAGATATCGACCTTATCGGAATTCCTTTCAAGATAGTCATAGGAAACAGAACCGTCAAGGAAAACAAATACGAACTCGAAATAAAGAAAGACTCCTCAAAAGAAACCTTCGACAGTCTCGATGCTTTATACTCAAGAGTCAAGCAGCTTATTTTTTAAAGGGGTCAGATTTATTTATTCTCATACTCCCGACTGCGTTTGCTGATTTAGCGAGATAATAATCGGTAATAATCGTGTCGTCGAAAAAGGTGTCAGATTAATTTTACGCAACATCTTTAATCGTTAATTGTTCCTTTTCGTATGCGTAAAACAAAATCTGACACCTTTTTCTATTTATTCTCTTACTCCCGACTGCGTTTGCCGTTCCGTTATTGGTTTGCCTTTTTTAAAATAGTCTTAGAATAAAAAAGCCTAAAAAGACATAAACTTTTGTCTTTTTAGGCTTAAATTTATACTGCTTTTTACTTTTTCGTCACTTATTTTATAAAATTTAAATCGGACGAACCGCCCGTTTTTATGCTCAGCCGAAACCGCTGCTGTATCCGCCGCCTCCGCACGAACCGCCGGATGATGATCCGTAGCCTGCTGAACCGTATCCGCTTCCGCAACTGCTGAATGAGCTGACTCTTTTGACAGGTTTTTCCGCTCCGCATATCGGACATTTTATGTCCTCGGCTTTGTCGCTTAGTCTTTGATAGACTTCAAATATTTTTCCGCATTTTTTGCATTCATATTCATATATCGGCATAATAACTGTTTACCTCCTTTTATAACTTTTTAATTCGCAGTCCCATTATAATTTACTTTATAAGTATTATACCATATTTATGACGTTATTGCGAGTATTTCTTTTTCCTTAATCCTGAAGAAAAAGGTGTCAGATTAATTTTACGCAATATCTTTTATCGTTAATTGTATCTTTTCGTATGCGTAAAATAAAATATGACACCTTTTTCTTGTTTCTTGCGCATTTTTCTAATCATTATAACATATTCAAGAGTTTTTTGTTGTTCTATTGCAGAATTAAAGTATTATAATTATATTGAATATTTGTAGTTACAGCGTTCCGGTAACGAGCTTTATATAATATTTATCTGTATTAAGTTTGTACAAAGTGTTTAGATAATTTAATTTAGCAGCTTTTAATTCGTCGAGCGTCCTGTCCAAATTAATTAAAGTCGTCATTCCTGCTTTGTATCTGTTAGTCGTAATTTTAAGCGTTTGCTTGGCATTTAATGCGGCAAGCTTGGCGACGCCGGTGTTGATCAAGTCTGTTTTATACTGCAGATATGCTTTTCTAACCTGCATTTTAATTTTATCCCTTAAAAGCCCTCGATATTCAAGCATTTCGTTGTATGAACTTTTAGATTTCTGCAGATTATTATAGTCGTAAAGCCCAGAAAAAATATTGAAATGCAGCATAACGGTAAAAGCATAACTGTATGAATCGTCCGGATGTATAGCCGGTCCGTTGCTGAAATAGTCGTATCCCGCGACTAATTTCGGTAAAAATTTTCCGTAAGCCGATTTGACGCCGAGCGCCATATTTTTTTTGTTAAGAAGGAGGGCTTTATAATCCGGTCTTTCTCTAAATGCAGTTTTTTGCATAGATGAAATACTGATGGTTTTTCTTAACGGCCTGTTTTTTAGCTTGCTTGTAATTACATAGTTAGAACTTATAGGAAGTCCAATCGTTATATTTAAAAAATATTTTGCCAGCCTGTAATTTTTTTCGGCTGATGCGAGTTTTTCCTTCATTTTTGCGGCTTCTACTTTTGCCCTTAATACGTCGGAAGATACTACCTGGCCTGCTTTAAATAAATTTTCGGAAAGCGTTTTATAATTTTCCGCCGTTTTCAGCATGCTTTTCATCAGGTTGACGTATTTTTTAGCAAGTATAACGGAATAATATGCCTTTGCTACGCCGTATAAAACTTCCTGTTTTGCTTCGCTTAAACCTTTTTTTACAGACTGCATATGAAGCTGAGCCCTTTTATATCCAAAGTATATTTCTCCGCCCATAAATATGGGCTGTTCTATAGAAAACTCCGATTCATAATTATGTATCATTCCAGGATTATTTAAAAAACTAGGGCTGAAATATGATTGAACGTTACGGTCTGTTAATATTCTCTGATTCAAAACGTTTCCGAAAGCATATAAAGGGTTGTTTGTATTCATATAAATTTCGTCGAAATTAATTTTTGGAAAAAAACCGCTCATAGCTTCATTTTTCTCATATCCTGCGCCGTTAAGTTTAATTTTTTCCAATCTTAGCATTTTATTGTATTTTAACGCGTATATAAACGCCTGTTTTATAGATATGTCCGGTTTTATAGCCGCTTTAAAGGCAAACGCTTTTTTTGAAAATTTTGACGGCATTAACTGTATAAGCAGTGCAACCGACAAAAAAGCGGTAAAAATAATTTTTTTGCTTTTATATATTTTATTCATATTCATATATATACATAATCATATATTTATCGGATTAAGTATTTATATATTAATTTTATTTTTTTATTTTATTTAGGTAAATTTAATAATATAGATTTTTCTTTTTTTGGAATGTTTTTGTCGTGATTTCCGAATTCTTTAAGGTCTTTAAATATTTTTTCGATTCTTTTGTCGTTAAGTTCGTAGCACATCATGACGCCGTCCCTTTTGCAGCTTACTATGCCTTTATTTTTAAGGGATATAAGGTGCTGAGAAACCGTCGCCTGAGAAATTCCCAAAGATTCCCAAATATTTTTAACGCAGGATTTATTGCTTACAAGCACCTCAATTATTTTAAGCCTTATAGGGTGTCCGAGCGTTTTTAAAAGTTCGGCTTCGGTTTTATATTCTTCTCCGATATTAATTTCATTCATAGTAGTTTTGTGCTGATACCATTAAAAATTAATTATATAGGAATATTTATATATACACATATATAATATCCTTTTTATATTATAATTAATTTAAGCGATGATGTCAATAAAAATTGACAAATAGAGGCTCCCGCATAATTTCGGGAGCCGTGGAATTTGACTGTTTGATTTTAGGCTTTTTATTTGCGCTTTCTGCGGTTTAAAAATTAAAAAGCAAGATGGATTTGCGAGTTAGCGGCATATTCCATGAAAGTAGCGGCGCCTGCATATTCTAACCCGTCTATCATATCTTCCTTTTTAAAGCCGAAAAGATCCATCGTCATCTGGCATGCAATAAGCCTTACTCCTGTTTCTTGGCATAACGATATGAGTTCGGGAACCGATGCTACGCCATCTTTCTTAATCATGGATTTCATCATAGAAGTAGCCATTGCCGTCATGCCCGGGAGAGCGCCTATAATATTTGGAACCGGCATAGGCATGGCAGGATTTCCAAGCGGAGCGACTTTCAAAGAATCTCCTGCATCTTTTTTGAGTATCTGCAATCCGTAAAAAGTAAAAAATATTGCAGTTTCGATATCCAGCGTCGCCGCGGTAGATGCCAGGATAAGCGGAGGGTATGCCATATCCAGCGTTCCGTGAATAGAAATGATAGCCATTTTTGTCTGATCAGCCATTTTTTTTTCTCCTTAATTAAATTAAACGTTAAAATTGATTTTAAATCCTAAAACATAATTAAATGTGACAAGAGTTCATAAATTTATAAAATAAAAAGGCCGATATTTATAAATTATCATTTTTTAAAATAAATGGCAAGAAAATCTTTTTTACGTTAACATAAAAGAAAATTATTTTTTACGGATTATTTTAAGAAAAACGGCGGTTTTAGAGTTAAAAAAGAGAAAAAAATAGCTAAATTTGACTTTTATATTTCGTTTATGGTATATTTTTATAATAAAATAGTTTAAAGCTATTTATTTATGCATAAAATATATATTTTTTATATAAATTTTATTGATTTTGGAGTGAATTTTGAAAAAAATTATAAAAATATTATTGAAATTAAAAAACGGATTAAGAAATTTAATCGCTGAAATTAAATTTAAATATTATCTGCCGTATTTTTTACTTCTTTCGGTGCTAATTTCGGCGGCTTTTTTATCTTATTTTTATGTTATGCCTATATACTACGGCTACGTGAAAGAACGGCAGGACGTGAAAATTCTTAAACAAAAAATACACATCGATTACGAAAAAATAAGAGTTTTTAAGATTATTAAATCTTTTAATTCCGGACTGCCGGTATCCGAAGAAAAGAAGGTGTCGAACCTTATTTTTAACTTGGGAGAAAAATATAAAATAAATCCCGCTCTTATTCTGGCAGTTATCAGAGTGGAAAGTTCTTTTAACAATTTTTCCTATTCAGACGTAGGCGCCGTCGGTCTTATGCAGATTAAGCCCTTAACCGGACTGTATTTAATTAAGAAATACGGAATAAAATCCAAAAAGTATAATTATAATACTAAATATATAGAATATCTTCCCGTAAATTACCTGTATAATCCTTCTTTGAATATTAAAATAGGAGCAAGATATTTATTGAGTTTGTTATATGAGTTTAAAAATTTAAAGCTTGCCCTTTTTGCTTACAACGTCGGTCCTACTTTAGCTTATCGGACATTAAGTTTTACGAAAACCGAAAACGGAAAAGTCAAATTTAAACTTAACGCAAATGAAAGCACCAACCGTCTGTTTTCCGATTTTTACTACGGATATTATAAAAGAGTTAAGAAATATTTTGCGATTTATAATAAAGATATTTTTGAAAAATAAAAAAATAAATAAAAAAGATTTAATGTATAAAAGATTAATTAAATAAATTGAGAGCCGTTATTTTTTACGTATATTAACGATTTAACAAAAGATATCGTTAATATAAATAAAATTATAAAAATAACCAGAAAGAATCCTACTCCGAGATTGTGAAGGTTGTGAACTTTTATCTGAGTTATAAATCCCCACTGTATAAGTTTCGGGAAAGTTAATTCCATTACCGCCGCAAGAACGAATGCAAATCCGCCCCAAAAAAGAGTCATGCCGGACGTTCTTCTCGCGATGTACTGAATGCCTTTCTTAGGGATTTTAAGTTTTTCCATAAATCTTCCCGCAAACATGCCTATTATTATCTGCGTCGCCATAGTTCCGAGGCCGAACAGAAGTCCAGGCAGAAAACCCGTATATTCGTTAGGCATTTTTGGAGCGAGGACGGTATAAATTATTATCGCAAATGCTCCCGTTCCCCATCCGGCGATAAATCCATGCAAAAGAACCATATATATTGGTATGGGCTTTGATTTTCCGTCGGGGTTTTTGGAATGTTCATCTTTTAACGTTTTAATCTTCAAAAACTTGATAAATATTTTTTCCAATTTTTCGAATAGCTCGAAATTTTCGCCGAGTCCTATTACGTAAGCGCCGGCAAACGACATAACTATTCCTACGAATATATATACGACAGGAATCACATCCGGTTTTGTTAAAAATTTTCCGAGAGCGAAAAATGCAAGTTCGGATGCGACTGCCCTCTGCAACGTGAAGGCAAGCGAAAAAAGAAGTCCGGTTTTAAATCCGCCTTTAGTGCTGTAACTGCCTATAGAATAACTGAAAGTAATAGGCCATGTATGCTCGTCCGGGGTAAATCCGTGTATTATTCCAAGAAGAAAAGCGGTAAGCAAGATAGAGAATAAGGACGTAAAATTTTGCGGATTATAAAGATTTATCATAGTCAATATTTTATATTTTTATGTTATTTTTGTAAAGATACGACTTGGTATAGTAATTTGCGGGATGTTATTTTATCTGGTATAATCATTACGAGCAATGCTAAATTAATAAAACGTTAAATTAAAAAGTAGTTAAAAAAATAGATAAAATAAAAAATTAAAATGATAAATATATACGGTAAAAAAGTTAAAATCGTGGCTACGTTAGGTCCTGCCAGCGACGGAAAAAAGATGATAGAAAAGCTTATAAAAAACGGAGCGGACGTAATAAGGCTGAATTTTTCCCATGGAGACGAAAATTATTTTGCCGAGGCGATTAAAAAAATAAGGTCGGTATCCGAAAATACCGCAATTTTAATCGATTTGCCGGGGCCGAAAATAAGAACCGGAAAATTAAATAAAGATTCAATTAATCTGCAAAAAGGAAATGCTATAATTTTAACGAATAAATATACGGTTTCCGACGAACGAAAAATTTATATAGATTATCCTTATCTCTGCGACGATATAAAACCTAAAAATTTGGTGTATATAGACGACGGCAAAATAAAGCTGAAAATAGTAAAAAAGTTAAATCTTAACGAACTTGAAGCCGAAATTCTGACAAAAGGCGTTTTAAAAGCTGAAAAGGGAATAAATTTTCCCGATTCAAAACTCAGCATTCCGTCCGTTACGGAAAACGATAAAAAATTTTTAAAATTCGGAGCCGAATACGGCGCAGATATGTTTGCAATATCTTTCGTAAGAAGTTCCGAAGATATAACGTCGGTAAAGAAATTGCTCAAAGACGAATATCCGTCAAAAAAATTTTTAATAGTAGCCAAAATAGAAAAAATGGAAGCCGTTAAAAATATCGATAAAATAGCAGCCGCCGCAGATGCTTTAATGGTTGCAAGGGGAGACCTTGGAGTAGAAGCACCCATAGAAAATATACCTATAGAACAAAAGAGGATTATATACGTCGCCAATCTCTATAAAAAACCGGTTATAACGGCAACGCAGATGCTTTTGTCCATGGTTGAAAACGAGACGCCTACGAGAGCCGAGGTTACCGATATTTCCAACGCTATTTTTGACGGAACGGATGCCGTAATGCTTTCCGAAGAAACGGCTATAGGAAAATATCCCGACGAAACGGTTGCTTATATGTCTAAGATTATAAAGGCTACCGAAAAAAGCAGGATGTTTTCCGGAGGCGGTTATAGCGGTTATAAATCGCGTGCGTCCTACTTGAGGCATGACGGCGGCATAGGCATCGGATATTTAGAACGCCGCAGTATAGAGTGTGACGATAAGGTTAAAATTAAAAAAAACGCCGACGATATTTCCGATATAATAGCAGAAACGGCATCGACGGCATCGGGGTTATTAGATAATTGCATTATAGCGGCAATAACCAGGTCGGGTTACACCGCCAATTTAATATCCTCATTTAAACCTCCGGTTCCCATTGTGGCGGTAGTGCCGGATGATTCCGCAAAAAGAAGGCTGTCGTTAAACTACGGAGTTTCCTGCATAACTATGAAAAATATAACCGATAAAAATATAGACTTGCAGGACGTAATAGATTTAATTAAAAATGAAATTAAGAAGTCGGGGCATAAATGCCCAGATTATGCCGTAATCACCGGAGGCGTTCCAATAGGCGAGCCTGGTTCTACGGATTTTGTTAAAATAGTCAAGTTGTGCGCGGATTGAGAATTATATTGCAGGATAAAGACGGTTATTGTAATAATACTTTAGTCTTTCAAAAGAACAATAAAAAATATTCCGAATATGTCATAATACTTAGAAAAATGTGAGAAAAAGGTGTCTGACACCTTTTTCTAATTCAGGATTAAGGCTATAGTATAGTTACCGCTTGAATAAAAATTTTTATAATGTTATATTATTAATAAATTAATAATCATCCGATTAAAGTTTAGTTTTATTTTAAAGGAGAGATGGCCGAGTAGGTCGAAGGCGTTCGCCTGCTAAGCGAATGTATGTCCTAAAAGATGTACCGAGGGTTCGAATCCCTCTCTCTCCGCCATTTAACAACGATTTTTCCAAAGACGTTTAATTAATTCTATACAGTTAACAGGATTCGAACCCTCGGAGCGCGAAGCGCGCAAGAGGGTTTGTAGGTATTTAAACTTTTCAAAGAAAAGTTCATCCCTCTCTCTCCGCCATTTAACAACGATTTTTCCAAAGCTACGCGTTGAATACTTCCATTATTCTTTCTTTCAAACCCGAATTCCTTATTTCTTCTTTGGAATTCATCGCTATGCCGAAAGCTTTATACGTTCCGAAGATAACTACGTTTTTCTTCCCTCTGGTAATTGCGGTATATAATAGATTTTTTTTCAGCATCATAAAGTGCGACTGATGAAACAGCACTATGACGTTATTGAATTCGCTTCCTTGCGCTTTGTGGATAGACAGGGCATATGCCGGCATTATATTTTCGTAAACGTCTAAAAAATCATATTTTACTATTCTGTTTTTATCGCTATCATAATTTATATCATCTAAAATTTCATTTTTAATTCCAGTTTTTCCCGCAAAATAATTGGAAAAATCGACCGAAACGGTTTTTTCTTCATGGTCTATATTTATAATATAGCCGGTGTCCCCGTTAAACACTTCAAGATCGTAATTGTTCTTTTTTTGTATGACCTTATCGTATAATTTAAATTGAATTCCGTTATATATGAAAGAATTGCTTTGGTTAAGTTGGTTAAGGTCGTCATTTATACCGCCGTTCGGATTGCGCTCTTTTATATTTTCGTTTCCGGCGGACGAATTTGAATCGGGCGGAAATACCGACACTGCTTTCGCTTCCGATGTCTCTAACGGACTAGGATTAAACGTTTCCTGAATTATCTTATTTAAATTGTTGTATCCTAATATTCCTTTTCTCATAGGGGTTAAAACCTGAATGTCGTCGAAATCGAAAGATTTTATTTTATTCTTTGCCGGCAGCCTTTTGTATGCTATTTTTTTTATAAATTCTTCAAAGTCTTTTAATAGTTCGTCTTTGCCGGATTGAGCGGTATCGTATTCTTTTCTGTACTTTATTATAAATTCTTTTTTCCCGTCCTCTCGTTTTCCGGTTATAAATTTTTTGTTATTCAACAGATTGTGCGCATTCAAGTTTATCAAGCCGCCTTCATTCTGCCTGAAAACTTTGTTTAAAAACGTTGCGGGAAAAAATTTTTCGGTTTTAATTATATCCCTTAATACGTCGCCCGGGCTGACGGAAGGTATCTGGTTAACGTCTCCGACCAAAACAAGGACGGCATCGTCTTTCACGGCTTTTAAAAGTTTATAAAAAATCATTATATCGACCATGCTCATTTCGTCTATTACTATTAAATCGTGGGGAAGTTTATTGGTTTCGTTGTATAAAAATACGGACTCGTTCGTATTTCTGTCGAATTGAGCTTTAAGAAGTCTGTGTATTGTGGAAATAGTTATATTTTCCCTGTTTAAATTACCGGATTCTATGATATCCGAAAGCCTTTGCGCCGCTTTTCCGGACAATGAAGTTAAAGCAATTTTTTTATCTCCGTACAAACCCGCTATCGTTTTTATAACCGTAGATTTCCCGGTACCCGGTCCGCCGGATATTACGGAAATTTTATAATTTAATGCATTCTGCACTGCGTTTTTTTGTTCGTCTGTCAAAGAGACGGAATCTTTTTCGGAAAGTTTATATGTTGTTTCTTTGTTAAATTTTACCTCAGACGAGGAGCCTGATATTCTTTTAAGTTCTTTAGCCGCGCCTATTTCGCTGTAATAATAAACCGGCAGATATATTTTTGCTTTATTAATATTATAATCATATTGGTCATATTGGTTTATTTGGTCATAATGGAAATTGTAATCATTGCCGCTATTAACATGGCTATTATTTTTTTTATTATTATCGTCTTCGGGCGATAAGTCGATAATTAATTTTTTTTCTTTAACCAAATCGTTAATATAAGACTCGAGAATCTCGCCGCTAAGAGATATATCCCGTTTATCCGCATCCCTATTATTATTATCGGCGCCGTTAAAATTATCGGGTTTATCCGAATTAATGCCGTCGTTTTCTATTATTATCTCGTTTATCCCTTTTTTAATATCTTTATAATAAACGAAACAGTTTCCCGACTGTTCGCATAATTGTCCTATAACATATTTTACAGCTTCTTTTATTCTGTTGGGGTCGTCTTTTTTAATGCCTAATTTTTCTGCCATAATATCGGCTTTTTTAAAACCTATGCCTTTTATTTCTGTAAATAAATAAGGATTTTCTTTTGCTACGGCAATAGATTTTTCCTGAAACTGATTATAAATAGACTTAATTTGATAATCGCTGAACTGATAGGGCTTAAAAAACATTATAGCTTTTCTTAATCCGTAACTTTCTTTCAAGCCTTCTATGATAATTGAAAGTTTTACTCTGCCAATTCCTCCTACCTCCCTTAATCTTTCAGGATCGTTGTCTATTATTTCTAATGTTTTTTCCTTAAATTTTTCATAAATTTGATTTGCCAAAACCTTGCCTATGCCTTTAAATATATTTGAAGAAAGATAATCTATTACGGCCGTTTTGCTGTTTGAGAGCGATATTTCGTATTCGCTGAAGCTAAACTGGTATCCGTATTTTTTATGATGGATAAATTCGCCTTTAAGCTTGATTTTTGAATCCGTTATAGGTTTATCGAATATATTTCCTGAAGCTGTTATAAATCTTCCGGACGAAAAAATATTTAATATAGTAAAACCGTTTTCCGGGTTTTGAAATATAATTTTTTTTATTATGCCGTTTATAACGGCTGTGTCGGCGTTATTTTTAGGGTTACCGGAAATAGCGCCGGAATTGTTTTTGCCGTTTTCCAAGTTGCCGGAATCAATATGTGTTTTATCTGTCGTAACCGAATCAGCCATAAGCGCAATATAAACTGTTGAATTTGAAATAGCTTTAAAAGGGCGGTATTAATGTATTAAAAAATTAGAACAAAAATAATCTAATATACAGCCCAAGCAGAGTTACAAAAAGCACCGGCAGAGTAATAATAAAACCTACCTTCATATAATAGCCCCACGTAATTTTAATTCCTTTTCTTTCCAATACGTTAAGCCACAAAAGCGTCGCCAACGAACCTATAGGCGTCAACTTTGGACCTAGATCGCATCCTATTACGTTAGCATATACCGAAGGTTTAAGCATTACGGACTTTAAATTTGCCGAATGAATCGCAAGAGAATTTATCATGACCGTCGGCATATTGTTCATAATAGACGATATAAAGGCCGCGAGATATCCGGTATAAAGCGTAATGGCGAATCCGTCGAAGCCTGCTATATACGCGATAGATTTACCCAAAAGAAAAGTAAGCCCTGCGTTTTTAAGACCAAAAACCACTAAATACATTCCGAGAGAAAATACTACTATATTCCACGGAGCGTTTTTGAATACGGTTTTTAAATTAACGGCAGGGCTTTTAAATCCAAGTATAACGAACAAAAGAGCAAAAGTTATCGCGAAAGCAGAAACCGGCAGATTTAAAAATTCGCTTAAAAAATATCCGCCCAGAAGCAGCGCTAAAATCAAAAATGAAAATTTAAACATCGAACGGTCTTTAATAGCTTCTCTTGGGTTTTTCAGCAGATTGACGTCGTAACTTTTAGGAATATCTTTTCTGAAATATAAAAACAAAACAATTACCGATATTACAATCGAAAATATATCGGGCAGATACATGTCTATAAAGTATGTAAAAAAACCTAAATTAAAATAGTCCGCCGAAACGATATTGACCAAATTTGAAATCTTAAAAGGAATACTCGCCGCATCCGCAATAAATCCTCCCGCCATAATAAACGGCAGTATATTCTTTCTTTCGAATTTAAGAGCTTTCATCTTTTCGTAAATTATAGGAGTTATAATCAGCGCCGCTCCGTCGTTTGCGAAAAGAGCCGACACTAAAGCCCCAAGCAGAATAACGTAAACAAACATTTTTCTGCCGCTGCCGCCGGCAAGCTTTGCTATATGAAGCGCCGCCCATTCAAAAAATCCTATTTCGTCTAAAATTATCGAAATTATAATTATAGCGACAAAAGTAAAAGTAGCGTCCCATACTATATCGAATACTTTTATTACGTCTTTTAAAACTATTACGTTAAAAATAAGCGCCAGCAGGGCTCCAATAACGGCACTCCAGCCTATGCCGATATTGTAAGGTTTTTTTATTATCAGAAAAAGCGTGAATAAAAATATTATAACAGACGTTACTATTAAATAACCGTAAAAGTGCATAAACAGGGAGCCTCTTATTTGTTATTTTAGTTAAACCATAAAAAAACACATGAACAACCATAATAATTATACAATATTTTTGCAATATTATGCTTATTTTATATCTATAAATTATAATACAATTTTATGAATTTAAGAATAAAAATAAATAAAAAAACGACCGGTTAAATTTTTATTAAAAAATAATGATTAGAGCCTGCATGTCTTAACTGTAATGCTCAGGCAAAATTCCGGCAAAGTTTTATTGACTTTTTTAAAATAAAGAGGGTATAATTAATATTACAATAAATAGAATAAACCATTCTACTAATTAAGCAATATCGTTTTTCGGGACGTGGCGCAGCTCGGTAGCGCACCTGCATGGGGTGCAGGGGGTCGCAGGTTCAAATCCTGTCGTCCCGACCATTAAAAACCCAGCAAATAAACATTCCAAAGTAATTTCCTATCTGTCAGTCAAAATAAAAATTAATTTTTAATAAACATACAATAAAATACCTTTATTATTTTAAATATATGTTGTAAAATTTAATATAAATATTGTTTTATATATTAAATATGAAGAAAAATAAAAATACGCCATAATTATTTTATTTTATATCAGCATAGTAAAATCAAAAAGCGCGATGTTAGGAGGAGGAGGGTAAATTTATGAGCAGTTTATTTAAGTCCGGCAAAAAAAATACCGATCGTACTGAACCAAACCGTTTTAATAACATTACCGTTATAACTTCAATATTATTCGCAGTAGTTGCAATATTTTTTATAATATTTTCGTTAATAATCCATAACAAATTATTAATTTTTTCTGCTGTAATTTTTTCTGCCGCATTTTATTTTTCCATTTTTCTAATTAATAGGTCTGTTAAGAAAAAAGCCGAAATAATCAATAATTTCATAGACGATTTTCTTTATAAAGATAAAGATTTGCGTAAAAACTTGCCGCAAATTAATTTTTTCGGTTTAGACGTCAAGGTAAACGAACTTTTTAAAAATCTTTATAATATTTTTATAAAATCTGTAGATTCTACAAATAACGTCGTCGTTGACGCAAGAATAGAAAGCGCCGAAATGGAAAAAATTTACAAAGAAAACGAATCCCTAGTCGGTCAAATTTCTTCTATTTCAAGCGCAATAGACGAAATTATCATGTCTCATAAAGAAATGACCAAAGGCGCAAAGTTTGCTCAAAATTCTTCCAGCGATTCTTTTAAAAAAGCAGGAGAAGGAAACTTAATGATAGAAGCAATAATATCCGATATCAAAAAAGTTTCAGATTCGATAGAAAATCTTAAAACTACCATGCAGACTTTAGACGACAGGTCTAAAGAAATAGGCGACGTTATTTCGCTTATAAGCGATATAGCCGACCAGACAAACCTGTTGTCTTTAAACGCGGCGATTGAAGCGGCAAGAGCCGGAGAGCAAGGAAGAGGTTTTGCGGTAGTTGCCGACGAAGTTAAAAAACTTGCCGAAAGAACAAGCAAGTCGACTTCCGATACAAGGCAGATAATAGAAGGACTTATGGAAGAAACTTCAAGGACTGCGGAAGCTATAAAAAACTCCGTCGAAGAAGTAAAGGCTATATCCGAAAAAACTAAAACGGCAGAAGAAATATTTAGAAATATAATGAATGCGGTAAAGGAAGAGAAAAGTAATATAGATATTATATCTTCATCGGCGGAACAGCTCCAAATAGCGGTCGAAGACGTAGAGAAAAATTTACTCGTCGTACAGAAAGTTTCCGGAGAAACTGTAAAAACGGCAAAAAAATCAACCGAAATAAGTACGTCGCTTTCCAATTCGGCATATGAACTTCAAAAAGAGTTTAATAACATCAGATTATATTTATTCGGCATAGCTCCTTTAGAAGCGGCATCTATAATGAAAGCGAAATTTCAACCTCTGACAAAATATTTAAGCGATTCTTTAGGGATAAAACTTGGTTCGTTTGTAGCTTCAAGTTATGAAGATTCGGTTGAAGATATAGGCAAGGGCGTTGCAATGTTAGGCTATATGACCCCTTCTACATATTTAAGCGCCGGCAAAAAATACGGAGTTAAACCTTTAGTTTTTGCGGTAAAAAACGGTTCGCCCACATATAAGAGCGTAATAATAACGGCAAAAAATTCTCCGATAAATACTATAAACGATTTAAAAGGCAAAAAGGTCGCATTCGGCGCAAAAATGTCAACCGGTTCTACTTTGGTGCCGAAAGCGATGATTAAATCGGCAGGCATAAAATTGGAAGACCTTGCTTCTTACGATTATCTCGGCGGACACGACGTAGTCATAAAGGCTGTCGCGGAAGGAGAATTCGATGCCGGATGCGTAATGGATTCCGCCGCGGAGGAAAACATAAATACGGTAAAAGTCATTGCATCTTCCGACCCCATACCCCAATTTCCTATATGCATTAACGCGGACATAGATAAAGAAATCGAAATTAAAATAAAAAATATTTTGATGAATATTGCCGATTTAAACGTGCTTAAATCCATAGATAAAGGCTATACGTCTTTTATAGAAGCGAAAGAAAGCGATTTTGAAAATATAGCAAAAACCCTTGGATTATAAATTAACTATAAAAAATAAAAGGAGATTCGATATTAATATGGACGGCAGCGAAATAAGCGAATCTGAAATATTTCTGCAGATTTTAGACGAGTTAAAAAAAATTAACGATAAATTGAATTTTATTTTCTTTTAAATGTTCTAATAAACTTTTATATAAATTTTCGGGACAATTTATTATTTCCGCATCTATATCCATCGTAGTTCTGTAATCTCCATAAAAAGACATAGCCGTTCCGCCTACTACGATAATTTCTATGCGAGTATTTCGTAAGTCAAATATGCTATAATAGAGTTATGAAAACATACGATATAATGAATCATCGCCATATAAACGTAAACATAGAAAAAGGACTTCCTCTTGAAGCTATTGACGATATAATATCGAGAGGAGATATGGATTCATGGCTTAAATTCAGGGATTATTGTCTTAATCACCGCGAGATTTTAGACGATGTTTTAAAAATAACCGTACGCTATATTTCCGACCCTACGGAACAGAAATATCATTTATGGCATAATTTAGCGTTGTCTTTAAAAGAAGGCGATTTGAATGTCAAACGATAAAAATGAATGGGAAGACGTTGTTTCCAATATAGCAAGAGTTAATGAAATTTTACCGGATGCCGTCATCGTAGGCGGAACGGCTTCGGCCATATACGCCGAGCATAGGACGTCAAACGATACCGATTTCGTAGTTAATAATTTAAAAGACAAATTTGACGAAATATTAATGACGTTAGAATCGGTTTCAGGCTGGAAAACTAACAGAATAAAGCCGCCGGTACTGATACTCGGCAATTTTAAAGGTATAGAAACCGGCATTAGACAACTAAAAAGAACTGCGCCGCTCGAAACTAAAACTATCGAGTATAATGGGCAAAAATTAACGGTTCCTACAGAGTCTGAAATATTAAGAATTAAAGCATTTTTAATTATAAGTAGAAATGCTACGCGCGATTATATAGATTTCGTTGCCTTATCAGATCATTTAGAATTTAAAAGAACTCAAGAAGCTTTAAAAGATTTCGATAAAATATATCCGCAGGAAAATAATGCATCTGCCATAGGGCAACTGCTCGTTCAACTCTCAAATCCTTTACCTTACGACTTAAATGAAACCGATTTAACTAAATATAAAAATCTCAGTAAAAAATGGCAGGATTGGAATGACGTAAAAAACTTCTGTAAAACTCTATCTACCAACATAATGCTTTCGGTAAACAGACAGGATATTAATATGTCTCCCGAACCCGACACCTTTTCCAAAGACTTGTAGAACAAGTTCGGCAAGGGCAGGGGAGGCTGGGAGAGGTAGTAATTATGAAAAACGAACCATTAGAAAAATTTAAGCAAGAATTTTTAGATCTGGCATTTAACGAAAAATTTCAATATTTAAGAGAAATGGAGCCAGTTCTTGGAAAAGTCTTCAGAGGACTTATAAACAATGTAAACAGGGATTGCCCGTTCTCTATAACCTAAAGGCATGGCAACCATACCCCAACTATCAAAATCTTCGTCTATATTGAATTGAATTTTATTTTCTTTTAAATGTTCTAATAAACTTTTATATAAATTTTCGGGACAATTTATTATTTCCGCATCTATATCCATCGTAGTTCTGTAATCTCCATAAAAAGACATAGCCGTTCCGCCTACTACGATAATTTCTATATTTTTATCTGTATTTTTGGATAAAAAATTTACTATTTTCTTAACTCTTTCAATGGTATCTTGTGGAGTACTTTCATCCATACTGTCCTGTTCTCCTTAAATTCTTTTAATTTTATGGTTCCAGGAGTTTTTAATTTGATAATGCCGTTCTCTACTAACTTTTCAAGTTCTTTGTTAGGGGTTCCGCCGTAATATTTATCATTGTAAAATACATATTTAAAAGCATAGTAGAATACGGCGGCTTTCTCGAGAGATTCCTTTATAAAAGGATTATTAACTGCGGAGGCCGCTTTTTTAACAGCCGTTTTATTAAGGATGAATTCTCCAAAAAGATATTTATGCAGACGCTCCGACGCAATAACATCGCTAAACGTCTTTGGCGTATGCTCTATAAAATCATTCAAAAAAATAAAATTTACCTTTTCCATAACTCTATTATAGCATATTTAACTTACGAAATATCCTAAATGGCATTCCAAGGCGTCCTTAATATTTTCCTTAAGTTCTTCTATAGTTTCACATTGAGTAAAAATAGATAATGAATTATTTCTTTATCTGATAAATTCATTTTGCCACCTAAGAAGCATACTTTTTTCTTGCTTTTTTTCTTGCGACTGCGCAAAGCTAAGCATGATATTAAAATATTTCATAAATTCAGTTATATCTTCATCTTCTAATAAATAATCATTGAAAATAACATGGTCTGGATAACGTTTAAGGGTAAATATATTATGGTAAACCATGTCTGCTATCGCCCTGGCTGGAGAAGCGCAGTTAATATTTCCCATATTATTTCCTAAAGATTTAGAGAAAGTGCCGGAAGGGATTAGTCCCGCCGTGCCAAATAATTCTGTCGTATCAGAATAATCAACTCCGCTCATCGGCCAATTACCGGTTCTTATATTGTCTAAAATATGCCAATCAGCACCCGTAATATTTAAAGCACCTAATCCTGTTATATATTTAACGTTTTCTTTTTCCATAACTCTATTACCCTTTCTTTTGTTCGCGCAATATTTTAAGAGCGGTTTCTAAAATTTGTCGGTCAGTTATATCCTTACCTCTCGGCGACCTTTTAGTAAGTAAAAGTCCTTCTAAATTCACCGTATTAACGGCTATTCCATCTAAGTCCGCTTTTACCGCATATTTAGACAGGCTCTCGTAAGTTTCTGCGCAAGCCGTGAACATAATATCCACTACTATTTCATCGGCCAACCTAATTGTTTCTCCATCTTTAAACCACTCTACTGGAATATCTTTTGCCGATTTATCAGGTAAAACCATAAGCGCCCGCCTGACTCGCTCTCCAGATTCTTCGGTTGCCGGAACGACGATATCTATATCCGAAGTTGTTCTTGCTATGCCGTGCATATGCAGAGCGTATCCTCCGATTAATAAATATTCGGCGCCAGCTTCATTTAGAGCTTTGATAACTGTTTTTAAATCGTCAATCGTTGCTTTTCTCGCTTCTTCCATAATTTTTTAACTCATTTTTAGCAATTTTATTTGCAAAGCAATTTAAATAATGTTCGTCTGCCTCTTCATGGGTCTTATAACGATAAATGCCTTTTGGGAAAAATCTTATTTCTTTTATTGTATCGTTCCATGTTGCAATTTCTTTTAAATAATCCCCTCTGGGTTCAAAAGAAATCTCTTTTTCCACAATTCTTTTTCCTACTATTTTCATAACACTATTATAGCATATTTAAATATCCGAGTGAACTACTCCCCAATATCCGGACCACGTCGGACTGCAAAGCGGCGGCTATTTCTTATGCGAACTTCTTATCCTTAGTCTTGGTGGACATCTGATAACGCTTATTATCTACTATAAATTCAGTCCAATAGATATTTCCGCGCTTATAAATTCTCATAAAAAAGTATAGGGATTTTTGTAGGAAAAATTTTCATAATTTTGCATGATTTTACCTATTTTTTGCATTTTTGTCAAATGGAGTGAATTACGATGAAAGGCTTTATTTCAGTGTTTTTAAGTGGTCGGGATGACACGATTCGAACGTGCGACCCCCTGCTCCCAAAGCAGGTGCGCTACCAACTGCGCCACATCCCGTTTTTAGAAAAATTAATTACGTAATTTATTGTATCATTAATAAGAAGCGCAGGCAATATAATTTTTTCTCCCTGTTGTCAGTCGTATATTATTTGTCTTGAGAATTACTTATAACGCAGATATAACAACCATGTATTATAGTTTTTTTAGTTTTTATGTTTTGTTCCTGCGACTTTACGACTTCATGCTTTTATTCATAAGCCAGTAAACTATTCCAAGCACCAATACGAGGAAACCTAATATTGCGACTTCCTTGGATTTTCCCGAAGCCAGAGAAAAGATTAATATCTTCCTTAAAAGAGCCGCCATCGCAAGACCTATAAAAGCGCTTAACGCGAATTTATGCCCCTTC